>DATNQK010000171.1:0-10999 GCA_036704065.1 Stenomitos sp. | reverse complement strand
TTTACCAGAACCATTTGGCCCCATGATGGCGTAGAAATTCTCAAAGGATTGAGCCTGGAAATTAAAGCAGGCGAAGTTCACGCCATCATGGGGCCAAATGGTTCTGGTAAAAGTACCTTCTCCAAAGTGTTGACTGGGCACCCAGCCTATACGGTCACAGGGGGAGAAGTGGTTTTCAAAGGCCAAAACTTATTCGACTTAGAGCCACAAGATCGGGCCCGTGAAGGAATTTTCTTATCTTTCCAATATCCCCTTGAAATTCCAGGTGTGAGTAACCTCGACTTCCTGCGGGTGGCCTACAACTCTAAGCAAAAGCACCACGGCCTCGAAGAACTTGATGCCTTCGATTTCGATGACTTAATCCGCGAAAAGTTGGATATTGTCAAAATGAACCCGGCCTTTTTGGAACGGAGTGTGAACGAAGGCTTCTCCGGTGGCGAGAAAAAGCGCAACGAAATCCTGCAAATGGCACTGCTCGAACCCACGCTGGCGATTCTGGACGAAACCGACTCCGGCTTGGATATTGACGCCCTACGGATTGTGGCCAATGGCGTGAACCAACTCACCCGCCCTGATAATGCCGTGTTGATGATTACCCACTATCAGCGCTTGCTTGACTACATCGTGCCCGACTACATCCACGTGATGGAAGGCGGCCGCATTGTGACCACGGGTGGTAAGGAATTGGCTCTTGAACTAGAAGAGCGCGGCTACGACTGGATTACAGATAGCGAACCCGTTCAGGCAGGTGTGGCATGAGCGTACAAGTGTCTCCCGTCGATGTCGTGACTGAACCGAAGCTGATTCTGAATGATCGCGATCGCCAAGCCTGTCTTGCCCAGTTGCTAGAACAGCGTCAGCCTCTAGAGGGTGAAAATTGGCTTCAAGGGGTGCGCGATCGCGCACTCAACCTTTTGTCTGACCAAGCCCTCCCCAGTACGCGTGACGAAGACTGGCGCTTTACTGACCTGTCGCCTCTCTATCGCACTGCCTTTCGCCCAGCATCCCCTGTAAGGGTTACTGCTAGTGATCTGGAACCTTGGGTGGCCAGTGATTTGCCCGTGCGCATTACCCTCATCAATGGTGTTTTGACACCCGAATTTTCGACCCTGGATCGGCTACCCGATGGCGTCACAGTTCAGCCATTGTCTGCCCTAGACGAACGCTTGCAGCCTTACCTCTCGGGCCAGCAGGGCATGAATGAGGTCTTTACGGCCCTCAATACTGTGAGCTTTACCGATGGCGTTGCCTTGGTGATTGGTAAAAATCGCCAGATCGAGACTCCTATTCATCTCCTTTGCTTAACGGTACCTGGTGCCGAACCGACAGTGATTACCCCACGTGTGTTGGTTGTTGCCGAGTCTGGGAGTGCCGCAGTGTTGGTGGAAGAGTATGGCGCCATTGGCAACGGCACTTACTGGACCAATGCCGTCGCGGAAGTGGTGGTCGCAAACAATGCTCAGTTGCAGCATACGCGCATCCAACGCGAAGCCGCAGCAGCCTTCCACATCGGCAAAACGGCTGTGTCCCAAGGGCGTGATAGTCGTTACTCCTTGGCTAGCTTGAGTATCGGGGCTCAAATTGCACGTCATAATCCAGAGATTGTACTGACGGGGATTCAGACTGAAACCCATCTCAATGGATTAACCGTGGCGACGGACACTCAGTTGGCTGATACTCATTCGCTTATTCATTTCAGTCAGCCTCATTGCATTGCCAAACAGTTAAACAAATGCATTGCAGGTGATCGCGCCCATGCCGTATTCAACGGTAGGGTTGAGGTGCCCAAAGCAGCCCAGCAAACCAATGCAGCCCAGTTGAGTCGGAATTTACTGTTGTCCTCTAAGGCCAGAATTGACACCAAACCTCAACTAGAAATTGTGGCCGATGATGTGAAATGTGCTCATGGGGCTACGGTGAGTCAACTCGATGATGAAGAAATCTTTTATCTACAAAGTCGTGGCTTAGATCGTCAGAGTGCTTGCGATTTGCTTGTGAAAGGGTTTGCGGCTGAAATTACCGAGAAAGTGCCCTCGGCAGAACTGCGATCGCGCTTATTACCCGTCATCCTGCAACTTCTGAACTTTTAAGAAATGCCATAGAGATTGAGGAACAATCGAGTTTAAGGTTGAGATGAGAAAACCAGAAACGATTAAGGCACTAGAAGAATTTGGCAGAGAGCGACTCTCTCAGAGTTTTTTTATGCGTGAGTTTCTGTATTCAGAAATCTCTCAAATCGAAAAAATTCCTAATCTTCCTGACGATCCAGAATTGGCGATCACAGCGGGTAAACACCTGTGCCAGCAGGTACTAGAGCCTATTCAAGAAGCGTGGGGGCGGATTAGCATCCGCTCTGCCTTTCGTTCTTGTGAAGTGAACCAGAAAGGGTTGGAAACAGGCAATAACTGTGCGAAAAACGAGAACAATTATGCGTATCATATTTGGGATAAGAAAGATAAAGATGACTTTATGGGGGCGACAGCCTGCATCATCGTGACTTCTTTTATTCCTTATTACGAGGAAACGGGAGATTGGACTGCACTCGCTTGGTGGATTCATGATCATGTGCCAGCTTATGCAAACATGACATTTTTCCCAAAATATGCAGCCTTTAACATCTCTTGGCATGAAAATCCTAACTATCCGAAATATATTGATAGCTACGTTCAAGACCCCCATTCAGGTAAGAGTAAAGGTTATTTAACCAAGCCAGGGATGGACAATTTTGCAGGAACGCATGAGGCTTTTTATAAAGACGCTCTACGCTTTGCTTCCCCAAATGTAAGGAGTCGATATTTTTGATTCAAAATGAGATTCTCGCAGAAATTTATTGATCTGCGGTTTCAATTTTAAAAACCATTATTTAATTCGTCTGATCTTATGATTGCTACACCCACAAAAACACTTGCCGAAGATCTCCGGTTAGACTTTCCCATCTTGTTTCAAGAAGTTAACGAGAAGCCCTTGGTCTACCTGGACAATGCAGCAACCTCTCAAAAACCGCTCGCTGTTCTCAACGCCCTGCAAGATTACTACCGTCGCGATAATTCCAACGTCCATCGCGGCGTTCATACCCTAAGTTCTCGGGCCACCGATGCCTATGAAGGTGCACGCGATAAAGTTGCAGCCTTTGTTAACGCTGCCTCACGCCAAGAAATTGTTTTTACACGCAATGCGACCGAAGCAATTAACTTGGTTGCCTACGCCTGGGGCCAAGCCACCCTTCAACCAGGAGACGAAATTATCCTGACGGTGATGGAGCACCACAGCAATCTCATTCCCTGGCAAATGGTCGCTCAACGCACCGGAGCAGTGCTGAAGTTTGTTGAACTCACAGATGCCGAAGAATTTGACCTCGATCACTTCCGATCGCTTTTGTCGGATAAAACCAAACTGGTGTCGGTGGTGCATGTTTCCAACACTTTGGGTTGCATTAACCCAGTAGAAGAGATTACGGCGATCGCCCATACTCATGGTGCCAAAGTTTTAATCGATGCCTGCCAGAGTGCCCCCCACATGCCGTTGGATGTGCAGGCGATCAATTGCGATTGGTTGGTCGCATCGGGGCATAAAATGTGTGGCCCCACAGGGATTGGATTCCTGTATGGCAAATTGGATCTGTTGCGCTCCATACCTCCTTTCCTGGGCGGTGGTGAGATGATCGCTGATGTGTATCTCGACCATTCCACCTATGCTGATCTGCCTCATAAATTCGAGGCAGGCACCCCAGCGATTGGAGAGGCGATCGCTCTAGGTGCAGCAGTCGATTATCTAACCCACATCGGGATGGATAAAATCCATGCCTATGAAGAAGAGCTAACAGCGCATCTGTTTCGTCGGTTGGCCGAAATTCCCGAAGTGCGCGTCTATGGCCCGCAACCAAAGAGTGATGGCAGTGGTCGAGCTGCGTTAGCCTCGTTTACCGCTGGCGATGTGCATCCCCATGATCTATCCACAATTTTGGATCAAGCGGGAGTTGCGATTCGAGCAGGACACCACTGTACACAACCGTTGCATCGGGCAATTAAAGCACAGTCCACGGCACGGGCGAGCTTATATTTCTACAACACTACCCAGGACATCGATACCTTTATCGAGTCCTTGAAAGAAGCCATTGAGTTTTTTGGTGGGTTGTTCGGTTAAACACGCCGAGTTGGCGTAGAAATAGACTCAGATTTATGCAATCGCTCATCTGGAATCCTCTCCTAGGGCGGAATTTACCCGAGATTGCATTCATCTCATAAAATTCCCTTCTGGCAGGGCTAGGGGTGGGTTCTGGCACATCTTGCACAGAGTGGACTAGGTTGGCAGTTCTTGTTGAGAGCCTTGAGTAAATCCTTCTTTAGGGGGTATTTGCTCGGTAGGGTGTACACATGTCGCTTTGCTGGTTCTTGCTTCAGTAAGCATTAAATCCCTGTGCGCTTTAAGGACTGCCTAGAACCCGTGGCAACCTCTAAATGCTCATCAAAACCGCCTGTTTCTTTAAGGGTGAATAGCGGTCTGCCTTTCACTTCCTCATAGATTCGACCAATATACTCACCCAAAATTCCGACACAAATGAGTTGCACGGCCCCAATAAAAAAGATCGCAATTGTAATCAGTGTGAAGCCTTCTAAGCGGTGTGCCGTAGCTGAATGTTCAAATAACCGCCAGTAAATGGTCAAAAGCATCATGAATCCTGCAAGTGCTGCTGAAAATAACCCCAAGTAAGTGGCTAATCGCAGCGGAATTTTAGAAAATCCCAAAATGCTATTAATTGCCAAGCCCAAGGATTTCCGGAACGTATACTTGACAGACCCTGCATATCGACCAGGCCGATGAAATTGGACAGCCGTTTGGCGGAATCCGACCCATGCCCTCAACCCGCGAATATAGCGGCTCCGTTCTGGCATCTGGTTAAGAATATCGACCACCGCCCGATCCATTAAGCAAAAATCCCCTGTATCGGTGGGAATTTCTACATCTGACAACATACCAAGAACGCGGTAGAACCCATAGGCACAGGTTCGTTTGAGCCAGCTTTCGCGTTCGCGACTTAGACGTTGCCCATAGACGACCTGATACCCTGCTTGCCATTTCTCAATCAATTGAGGCACCACTTCCGGCGGATCTTGTAAGTCTGCATCCATGACAATAATGGCCTTGCCTGTGGCAAACTGTAGGCCCGCCGATAGGGCAACCTGATGGCCAAAGTTGCGTCCTAAACTCAGGTATCGTACATTTTTGTCTTTGGCATGGAGCGATCGCAGCAACTCCAAGGAACGATCCTGACTTCCATCGTCGATGAGAATGAGTTCAGCTTCGCCATCTAATGTTTCCCATAGAAGCATGAGCTGACGATAGAGCTCAGCAATGGAATCTTCCTCGTTATAGAGAGGGATGACAAACGAATAAATAGGTTGATGCACAATTGACAGCCGAATTACTAACCCAGCCTAGAGAGGCTATCACCACCATAGCGGTTTCCAAGGCTAATATTTCTTTACATCGATCTCTTCATTGGTAAGTGGGTCGAAGGGCCACTGCGTAAGCATTCGCCCTCTGCGCTTCAGTACACCGCTCAGGCGACTTGCATAGAACATGCGCGCTTTTTGGCGGACTTTTTTATGATAGTTAAGTGGTTTGCAAATTATTGTTTACGGACCCTAACGCCTAATGGCACTAACGTTTCTGATTGTGGAAGACGATCCGGCAATTGCGCTAGCGCTTATTGACCATTTTGAAGCAGAGGGTTATGGCGTCGTCTCGGCCACAACGGGAGAAGATGCGTTGGAGCTGATTCATCAATACCATCCGCATTTGCTGATTGCCGATATTAGTTTGCCGCAAATGGATGGGTATGATCTCGTGCGTAAGATGCGTAAAATTCCCGCTTACCGCTTACTGCCCGTGATTTTTTTGACTGCACGGGGGCAAGTTGAGGATCGCATTCGCGGGTATCAGTTGGGTTGTGATGTCTACGTCTCTAAACCCTTCGATTTGGGCGAGCTTTCTGCGATCGTGCGCAATTTGCTAGACCGTTATCATATGTTGCAGTCTGAGTGGCAGGTACGGGCGCAGGAAGAACTAGAGCAAGAACGTAAGCCGAATCCACACGATGTTAGTTTGACAGAGCGCGAAACCCAAGTGCTTGAGCTCTTGTGTCATGGCCTTTCCAATCGCCATATCGGTCTTAAGTTAATGCTTAGTCCGCGCACCGTCGAAAAATATGTCAGCCGTCTGTTGCAACGCACAGATACTAGCAACCGAGCCGATCTCGTTCGCTATGCAATGGAACATCAGCTCGTGGCACCGCGCTCGCCTACTGAGGCCGGTTGGCACTTAGAAGATCTTGAGTAACGTGATTGAGCAAACCGCTACAAGCATCTTGGAGTAAGTCAATCACGGCATTAAATCCGTCAGGCCCCCCATAATAGGGGTCTGGAACTTCAGTTAGGGAGTGGTGCTGGCAGAAATCGCACATCAGTTGGACTTTGTGATGATACGTTCCTGCCGGATCTCGCGCTAGCAATGTGTGATAGTTATCCCGATCCATTGCCAAAATTAAGTCGAAGTGTTCAAAATCCGTCGCTTCAAACTTTCGTCCTCGTCCCTCTAAACGAATGCCTTGGGAACGGGCTGCTGCTGTCATGCGCGGATCGGGCGGCTCATTAATGTGATAGGCACTCGTCCCTGCTGAGTCGCAAACAATTTGGTTTTCTAGCCCTGCCGCTTGAATGAAGTGGTTCATAATGCCTTCTGCGGCAGGAGAACGACAGATATTGCCTAGACAAACAAACAGCAACTTAACGGTCATACCAGGGCCTCAAGAATTCGGATTGATGCAGCACTGCTTTAACGAAAGCAGTGCGATTCTACACCGATTTATTGGTGCGCGCAGCTTCTGAATGTGTATTTTGGATGTGCAACTCAATAGGGAATCCCTAATCTAAGAGGGATTCCCTTGCCGTTAAAGACAGGCTACAACCATGTTTCTAGCCAGGTTGGCGCTGAACAGAGGTTGCTTGAGTAGAGGTGCTTTGAGCAGAGCTACTTTGAGTAGAAGTTTTCTGAGCAGAGGTTGCGGCTAATTGGGCAGTTTGGAGCGCCTGAGCCAGTTGCACTATGGTGAGCTGTAGTTCAAGCCCTGCATCTACAGCAACCAGGCCATCGGCGGTGGCTTGCAGCGTTTCAAAGTGCAAATGTGGGCCTGTTGAGTTGCCTGTGCTGCCCACTAACCCAATCACAGTGCCCTGTTGTACCCACTGTCCGGGTTTCACAAAGATTTCCGATAAATGCGCGTAGCGCGTTTCGCTTTGACCTTTATTGTGGTCTAACAAAATTGAAAGGCCATAGCCTCCTAGAAATTCTGCTAAGCTTACCCGTCCAGAATAGGCTGCCAGTACCGGAGTGCCCATCGGCGCACCTAGGTCTGTGCCGGAGTGGAAGCGCCACTCGCCCGTAATTGGATGAACACGCCAACCAAAAACAGAGGTGATGTCTACAGGAATCGGGAGCGGAAAGATCATGCGCTCGCCGTTCAAAATCCATTTGAGGGGGTTAGCCCCTGTCAGGGGTTTTACCGCTAAGGCTTGTGGCGGCACTGCGGAATACTGCAATGTGTTTTGAACCGTTTGCGCACTAATCGATTCTCCACTTCTGTCGGTCCATGTCGGTGCTGTAGTGGGTGCAGAAGCCCAGGCTGGTGCTTGAGACGCATTGTCGGGCATGGTGTATAGACGTTGGGCAGGGGGCGGCCCGCAAAGACTCGCGGCGATCGCCTGTCCTGAGCCAAGAGTGGCCTGACATCCAGATGAGCGTTCATTTACCACGATCTGGTCGGGAGGCGTGTAGGGTTGAGTTGCACCAACACTATAGTCACGGGTGTCAATATAGGGATCGGACTGAGCCGGTGCTGAAGGGGTTTCAACTGCAACTGGGGGAGCGTAGTCAGAGGGTGCCGCAAGGGTAGGGGCTGGTTCTGCAGGTGCTGGTTCGACAGGTGCTGGCTCGACCGCTTGCGGCTCAGGTTCAATATAGGCAGGTTCAGCACTTTCTAGTACAGGGGGAGGTTCTGGAGCGATGGGTTCTGGTGCAGGCGCAGCAGAGGTGGTATCAGGAATCGTCATTTCCTCAGCAAAAGCCTGAGATCCTTGTACGCTTGCGAAGCCACTGATGCCCAACCAGAGACTAGTTGTTAACCATATGCACAGGCGTTTGTACTGAGTCTTCGCCTGGGATGCCGGAAGTTGATTGATCATCGATGCTATCCCTGCGGGATCCAATAACAACAATCAAGGGGTCTCCTGAAAGGCTACCGTCTTGATTTACCTCTCTATTATGAAGATCGGATGCGCATTTATGCAGAAGCGTGGGATCAGGTTTTCCAATACAGCCAACGTCAACTACTGCATCAGACCTAGTAGTTAGTGTTCCAATAGACGGAAGTGAACCCAGAGGGTTCCTTAGCGGCGCACCGTTCGAGGATCAAGAGCATCCCGTAGTGCATCCCCTAGCAAGTTAAATGACAAGACCGTTAGCACAATTAATAGAGCAGGTGGCCATAATAACCACGGCTGAAACACCAAGATTGAAGCATTGGTGGCCAAGGCAAGTAGATTGCCCCAAGAGGCATCTGGTTGCTGAATACCTAAGCCAATTAAACTCAGTACCGACTCCGCACCAATAAAACTGGGGATAGTCAAGGTTGCCGAGATAATCATGTAGGTCGCGGTTTGAGGCAAGATGTGTCGCACAATAATGTAAAGCGGTTGAGCACCCATGCCTTTGGCTGCCTGAACAAATTCCCTTTGCTTGATCGATAGCACTTCCCCCCGAATGACACGGGCCAGCCCTGCCCAACTGATCAAAGAAGTAATCGCCACAATCAGAGCAAATCGGCCACTGCTGGTCACCAGCCAAGGAAATGAGTTGGCTAACTCAGCCGTGCGATCAGCCAGCACTTTGTTCAAGGCGACCAGAAGGTAAATAAACGGAATGGTCATTAAGACCTCAACCAACCGCATCAGAATGCTGTCAATGATGCCGCCAAAGTAGCCCGAGATTCCCCCTACTAACATGCCAATGGGAAAGGAAATCGCTACACCTACGAGACCAATACTGAGGCTGACCCGTCCTCCATAGAGCAGACGGCTCAATTCATCACGCCCAGATTCATCGGTTCCCAAAAGGTTGAGTCGGGCTGGCCCGTCTGAACCGAACAAATGGAGGTTGCTTTTCCAGTTCGTGCCTAAGATTTGATATTCAGAACCCTTAACCAAGAGACGAATGTTAGAAGGATGTTGCCGATCCTCTTCGATAAGACGGTTTCCTGTGTTGGCGTCTACAGGCCCTTGGGTGGTGGGATATATGTATGGGCTAACCCACGCTCCCGTTTCAGCGCGCCAATAGATGCGAGTGGGAGGCAGCAGTGAACCGTTCAGTTGGGATTCATAGGGGTTGTAAGGGGCAAAAAAATCAGCCCCGATTACGGCAATGTAAAGAAGCAAAAGCACAGTAATCCCAAACTTAGCGAGGGGATTGCGCCACAGTCGTTGCTGCCAAGTCATAGATGTAAATGTACTGGCCCTTGCCTAAAGCAACCTAACACTCATGGGCTAGATCTAGCCGATCAGTTGGTTTCGCTGCCATCCAAAATACGTTGGAATAGGTAACCTGTCCCCCGTGCTGTCAAGATCAGCTCTGGGTTACTGGGATCTTCTTCAAGTTTGGCCCGTAACCGAGAGATATGCACATCAACCACACGGGTATCAACGTGACGTTCAGGAGTATAACCCCATACTTCTTGCAAAATCTCGGCACGAGAAAATGCTTCTCCAGAACGGCTGACTAATAGCTCTAGTAAGCTAAACTCCATCCCGGTTAGACGAATGCGTTCGTCGCCTTTATAGACCTGCCGCTTATTGGTATCGATGCGGAGGTTCGTGACTTGAATCACTCCAGAACTGGGAATTCCAGGACTACCGTTCTTGGTGACGCGCCGGAGTACCGACCGAATGCGCGCCTCTAGCTCCTTGGGTGAAAATGGCTTGACAACGTAGTCGTCTGCGCCAAGTTCGAGTCCGGTGATGCGATCTGCAACATCGCCCAGGGCAGTTAGCATGATGATAGGGACGTCCGATTCCTTGCGCAGTTCCTGGCAAACGCCGTAGCCATCTAGCTTGGGCATCATGACATCCAACACAACCAGATCCGGGACTTCGTGGTGGAAGACTTCAATGGCTTCTTCCCCATCCGCTGCTGTCACCACATCGTAGCCAATCATCGAAAGTCGGGTTTCCAGAATCCGGCGGATGCTTGCCTCGTCATCCACCACTAAAATTCTCTCTTTATGGTTTTCCAACTTGCTTAACGCTCCTTACAGTCCTGGCCCTTAGGAAAGTGAATTTTTCGACTTCTTTCATTAAGTTACCATGAAGTTTGTTAAGAACAAAAAGCTTAAAAGTCTTTTGCATCCATTGTTTCGGGATAATTGACACTTCAATTTTATTTAAGATTTATATGCCAAAAATACGAACAAAATATGTTTGTAACGAGTGTGGGGCAGAGTCGGCCCAGTTTTTTGGCAAGTGTCCCGCTTGCCAGAGTTGGGGAACTTTAGTCGAGCAGGCGGTTGTGAGCGGTGGGCCAGGTGGTGAGGTGGCTCGGGGAGGAACGGCTTTGGGGCTACGCTCACGTCGTACAGATGTTGAGCCGCAGCCAAGTTCGTCTCTCACCCTTGACCAAATTGCAGAATTGTCGACGTTTCGGTTTAGTTCTGGGTATGGGGAATTAGATCGCGTGTTAGGGAGCGGCATTGTGCCGGGTTCTCTTGTGCTGGTCGGAGGCGATCCAGGGATTGGCAAATCTACGTTGCTCCTGCAAATGATCAATACGTTGTCTCTGCGCCATCGAGTGCTTTATGTTTGCGCGGAGGAGTCAGGACAACAGGTGAAGTTGCGAGCCCAACGTTTGGGTGTGTCTCAGACTCAACGTACGGAGGCAAGGTCTGCTGACCGTG
>DATNQK010000170.1:0-6046 GCA_036704065.1 Stenomitos sp. | reverse complement strand
AGCAAAACTCACCTGAGAACCCGTATTCTGGAGTTTATCGAATACTTCAACCGTACGATGGCAAAGCCTTTTCAGTGGACTTATAAGGGCAAGCCCTTAACCGCTTAAATAGTTGATGAACTTATGCCAAGCTGTACTAGTTTGCTAGTCTCTAAAAAAGGATTTTTTGTATAGGATTGTACCTTTTCTATGACTGACAGTATCTTAAGATCCCTGCGGCTCATTCATATAGTGCATATAGTGCATCGACTTGAATCAATATTTGTCTAAGCACTTCATTACTGTATTCGGCTTCTCACTAAGCTTTGATCTCTTCAGCTTTGCTCAGATCATCTAACTGTGAGTGCCAAGCTTTAATCCGTTTCTGAATCTTTTCATCATCAAGCTATGTGGTGGTTTCAGAGATAAGCTTACCTTTACAGCTAAATTCTCTTCTATAGGCTGTGAGGTGCTCCCTAAACTGGCTTAGGTTTAGTTTAGGGGGAATACTGCCTTGTTAATGGGAGCCTGCGCATGCTTAGCTTTGTAGGCTTCTATCCACTCATCAATCGTCCATTGCACAAGGACTTTCTCAATTTCGTCACCTGCAGTTCTTGAGTTACCCTTTCTTGGAATCTCGTTGTAGGGGAAGTCTGTACTGAGTGTAGAGTTGCTTGCCTGTCTGAGGGTGCCTGAAGACAAGCTGCAGCCTACTGTTCTATTCTTGGCTCGCTGTTAAGATCCCTTTTTATACTTTCTTGGCTGCCATTTACTGGAGGGTAATGCGTCTATACCCTACCCTTGAAAACCACACAACTAATACTCAAAAGCTTTAGGCTTACCCAAAGCTTGAAAAGCTTATTAAGCTAGAATGTTTGATTCGTAAGTGTTTTGTAAATGCCGAGACCCAGATTTGAACTGGGGACACGAGGATTTTCAGTCCTCTGCTCTACCGACTGAGCTATCCCGGCTTGCCAAAAATTTTAGCTTCCTAATCCTAGCGAACTCAGCCGTGCTTGGCAAGCCCTTATCTGAGAAAGATCGTAAAACAGGGGTAAGCCCTCTTGTTTTATGTGGGTGTGGCATTGAGGTTTAATAGCGTGACTTCCCACACTAATTGAGGCTGTACGTAGTTGGTTAAGTAGGTTTTTGCTTGCTCGAACAGTTTGATTCCAGCGCTGTGGCCCATTGTCCAATAATGCTGTTGAAGATAGTTCAACAGCCAAAGCTGTGTCTCAATATCTAAATTTTTTTCGACTTGACGGGCTAATTCTAAGCAGGCCAGAGGTGTTTGAGGAACACTGTGGCACGCGTTGATTAAGCCGGAGGGGATGCTTTGTAACTTTTCCCAATACTGTAAAGCCAGCCCTGGGCTCCCTTGAGCCATCTGGAGCAGGGGTGCGTGATTGAGCAAGCTGTCTTGCCCTAGATGTTGCAATACCTGTCGTAAATCGTGATTACTCAACCCTCGAAAAGGAATACGCTGGCACCGCGAGACAATGGTGGGCAATAATGCATCAATCGATGGGGCAATTAAGATTAAGGTTCCTTCTCCTGGCTCTTCTAGGGTTTTTAGCAATCCATTGGCGGCAGATTCGCCCATTGTCTGTGCTTCTTCGATGACTACCAATAGGCGTGGGGATTCGAGGGGCGTTTGGCTTAAGAAGCGTGTAATATCTCGGACTTGGTCTAACCGCACTTGGGGTCTTGCTTTGGGCAGCGCAATCCCTTTTTGGGTTAGCTCAGCCGCTGAAACCGCTTTTCCTTGATGGAGGTAGGTTGGGGCAACCCAGAGAATGTCGGGATGGTTTTCTTGGTGGCGGTGGCACGATGATGAGTTAGAGGCCAGGAGCAGGGCCTCTAGAAATGCTTTGGCGGCTAGTTTGCGACCGACACCCTCTGGCCCAAAAAATAAGTACGCTGGCGCAATGCGATCGCACTCAATGGCACGGGTGAGGAGTTCTATGGCTTGGGACTGGCCAATCAGTGACGCAAATGCTGAGGATGCCATAGATAAAAGTATTGGGATGGTTTCAGTGCAAGCATTACAAGTTTAGGCATTTTTGAAATGTCTCCGATAGTGCCTCACTGTTTGCTCTGGAGTTTGAGAAATAACTGTTCGTCTACTTGTCAAATTCAGCATAGATGGGTGTGTGCTTGTCGTGTTCCCCTCACTTCCCAAAGCAAGTCAATGATTTGATCAGTCGTACTCATTGACAGGTCTGATAGGTGCTCATAATTACTCGTTCTACCTTTGGTGAGAATGTAGACGACGAAGCGGCTAAAGAGAGTGATCGTCTTCAATCTAGCCTGCCCTCTTTAGTTTTGCTAAAGGAGTTTATCAATTATCCCCGATTCAACCGTTCAAAAATGTGTAGCTTATGAACTGACTTTGATTGCTCTAAGAGTGTCGATGCAAAAAAAATATTACTATTTACTAAGTTGTCTGATCGATATAAAAGTTGATTCTTGTGAAAGAACTTAAAATCATATGTTCATTTTGGATTGAATGCAAATACAAAGTTGGCTTTCTGAGATAGGGTTATAGTAGAAATAATTTAATTCTGGATTTGCTGGATTTTAGTTTTTCTTTGACTTTTTTGTGTTTGTAAATTATGAAAAAATACACTCATTGATTAGTTTTCAACTTTTCTCCAGAAATGAATTTATTGAAAATCTTCTAAAAAACAAGAAGTTTATTGTATTTATGGCTAGTGCTTTTGTCTTGCTAATTTCTTGGATCGTCTTCACGTTCTTCTTGTACGAAAATAAAAAAGGAATTAAGCAAATATCCTTATCTCCTTCCGAGGTGAAAAGAATAGAATCAATAAAGAAAAGTATAAAAAATACAAAAATGAAGGTTGATCCATTCATTGCAGAAATTTTAATTCAGCAAGAGTCTAAAAGATTTGGTCTTAGTGCTGATGAATATAGGAAGTTGATCAATATTCGTAATTTAGATATAGATTTATTTTCAGATATGCCAAAAACTAACCTTCTAGATCAAGCTGTATGGTTCTACCAAGATTTATCTGCTGCTCAGCGTCGAGATCTTATATATAGAGGTTTTTTGGGGTTAGTCACTGTGTTGTCACACCTGACCATCCTCTTTGCTGGAGCGAAGTTTCTACTAGAGATTCCTCAGCGAAAGCGACAAGCAAAATATCAAGCATGGCAAGTAGTTCATGCGGCATACAATCAGAAAGTTAGTGGTGCCAGAATTGCAGCTTTAGAACATCTAGTAGAACAAGGAGAGTCATTGTCAGGTCTCACACTAGAAGAAGGTGCTGACCTCAGTGGATCTGACCTCAGTAGAGCTAACCTCAGTAGAGCTAATCTCAATGCTGTTAATCTCAGTGACGCTAACCTTAATGGGGTTAATTTTAGTAAGGCTAACCTCAGCGGAGCTAATCTCAGCGGAGCTAATCTCAGCGGGGCTAACCTCAGTGAGGCATATTTATGTAAAGCTGACTTTAGTAACGCTAACTTGAGTAATACGAAACTCATCGGTGCTAACCTCGGTGGTGTTAATATCAGCTTCGCTGACCTTAGCGAAACTGATTTCAGCAAATCTGACTTTAGTAATCAAGGTGCATATGATTGGGTTAAAATAGTAGACTCCACCTTGAAAAAAACAATTTTCATTGGTGCAAACTTATCTGGTCTTATTTGTATTCAGAGTAAGTTCAATGGCGTGGATTTTAGCGAAGCTGACCTTTGTCAGTCTACCTTTTACAAGTGTGATCTAGGTGGAGTTAACTTGAAAAAATCAAACTTAACTAAGACCCGTGTTGAAGATGTTAATTTTAGTGGGGCAAATTTGGAGGGAATAAACCTTGGCGGTAGTAACTTGAAGAATATAGATTTCAATGGAGTTAACTTGAAATTAGCTGATATTAGAGACGTTGACTTAAGGAATGTTAAAAACCTTACTCAAGAACAAGTAAACTGTGCTTCTGGAAATAAAAACACTCAACTTCCAGATCCTTTATTTTCTCCGCAAGGCTGGATTATAAATAAAGATTGATTCAAAACTCTTTAAGCTTCAATAAAACGTTTTACTTGTTGAGTCTTTGACCAAGGTTGGACGATAGAGCCAAGGTTTGAACTCTCTTTGAACACCTAACTCTTGGCAGCTTTTCTATTGCTTCAGGAGGGTGGGTTTTATAAAGAAATTCTGGTGATCGCCCCTAGCTCGTGCAGTTTCATTTATGCCAGAGGATACCATCGCTCTAAATGCTGAATCATAACTGCTTGAATCCGAGAAGCTACATCGGTTTCTGTGCCGCTGGCATTAATGCGAACCATTGATTCAGGATTAGCCTGCGCCAGATCAAAAAAGCCCTGTTTCACCCGCTGATGAAACGCCAGATCTTCCGCTTCCATCCGGTCTGATCCCTGCAACGGCACATCGGCATGACGCCGTTCTCTAGCCCGCGTTAGCCCCTGTGGCACCTCAAGGTCTAACCAGAGTGTTAGATCGCTTTGTAACCCACCTGTCGCAATAGAATTAAGCTGCTCAATCAAAGACGCACTCAACCCGCGTCCATAACCTTGGTACGCAATCGTAGAGGCAACATAGCGATCGCACAACACCAGCGTTCCCTGCTCTAAAGCAGGTCGTATAGTCGTGTAAACGTGCTGTGCGCGATCCGCTGCATAGAGCAATAGCTCCGTCACATCGGGCAACCCTTCCTCGGCTGTCAAAGCACTATCCAACAACAAGCGTCGTAACGCCTGACCCAATGCCGTGCCCCCTGGTTCTCTCGTCACCATCAGCGGTACCGCATTGGGTGCCAGAGATTGCCGAATGGCATCCATCCAAGGGCTTTGAGAAAGCCACTCAGATAACCGTTTGAGTTGGGTCGATTTACCCGCCCCTTCAATTCCTTCAAAGACAATGAAACGTCCGGCTGGCGTGGGCATTGGCTTCTTACCTAAAAGAACGCTTGACGATATTGGTTATGATGGAAAAAGGACCTACTGATGTTTAGAACCTGTTTGGAGCTATGGCTCGATATACACACGACTTAACGGTGGCAGTCCCCCTCAGCCAGCTCTACGAACAAATCACAGCCGTTCTCAAAGCTTGTAGCTTCGAGATTTTGTACTTTAAAGAAGACTATGTGATTGCGCGAGAAACACCAGGCAATGTTTCGTTTTCTAAGTTAGTCACCATTGAGGTTCTCGTTGATAGTACACGAGCTACCGCTGAGAAAACGCATTTAAGCGTCGTGGTTAAAAACGAAGAACTCCCGTTGCAAGCCGACAACCATTGCTATCAGGTTTATCAAAAATTAAACCAAGCCATTCTAGAGAACAAGGGTTGGGAGTTAATTCGTAGCGTCGCTGAAAACTCGATAGGCTAGCTCAGCAGATCCCTGCCTTGAGCAACCCAACCCCATCTGCTCTGTGCTGCCTCAGACGCTAATCAAAGTAGAAAAGCGTCACAAGCTTGTGTAGTTCTTCTGCTTCACGGCAGGTTTGCAGCAGCGTGTAGCTGTCATGGTAGGCAAAGCAAACCAACTGCTGACACCGATTAATAATTTCTTGGTTGCAAAGGGCGCTCGCTTCAGCCAAGGAAAGGTGGTCGTTTTCTGGTTTCTCGACCAAATGCATCACTTGTTCCAGTTGCGATCGCGACTCATCCGGCTGGCGCATCAAGCTTTGAGGTAACACCACCGTCAGCAAATTGGGGTTAGCTCGCATCGCACCGCGAATTGCTGCGGCATTGGTTCCCGTTGCGCCGGAAGTCAGCAGACGATTGCCCGAAAGAACGAGCGCATAGCTGAGCATCTCGATCATATGCTGATGAATAATCGGTACGTGACGTGTACCTAAAAGCGCAATACGCTTAGACCCTGTTTGCTGAATCGTCGCCAATTCCTGAAGAAATTCATCAACCTTAGGATCGGTAACTTGGGGCAGGTCGATAGACTGGCTCAATGGGGTGATATGCCGTAACAACGCCGCTATTTTAGCAAAGCTGTACTCCCTTTGGAGAATTTTTAAATTTGCGGCGTGGCAATGCGGTTGAGGAAGGCTTGGATGCAATCCCAGGAGTTCT
>DATNQK010000169.1:0-2041 GCA_036704065.1 Stenomitos sp. | reverse complement strand
CCCACCGCATTTTTTAGAAAACTTTGCCAGAGCCTCGGTGATGATTGCCAATACCCTTCCAGCGGTATTTTTTGGCTCTGCTGCAGGCATTTTTGTAGATCGCTGGCCGAAAAAACAAATTCTTTGGCTTAGTAATCTAGGGCGAGGATTGTTAATTCTCCTGATTCCTGTATTGCCTAAGTTTTTAACTTTTTTATTGTTGGTTGCATTTCTGGAGTCTATTCTGACCCAGTTCTTTGCTCCTGCCGAACAAGCTGTAATCCCCATTGTCGTGGAACGCGAATGTTTGATGACCGCCAATGCCATGTTTACGACGACAATGATGGGCTCCCTGGTGGTTGGTTTTGCCATCGGCGAGCCATTGCTGAGTTGGGCTAGTACTTGGGGCGGCAACTATGGCGGAGAAATTTTAGTTGGAGGCTTGTATCTGCTGGCCGGATTTATTTTGTTGGCCTTGCCGATTCAAGAGGTCCGCAGTACCGATAACCTCACACTGAATCCTTTGAACGACCTAAAGCAAGGCATACAGTACCTTCGTAAAAGTCGTTTGTTGGGTAGTGCGTTAATTCAACTCACGATTTTATATTGTGTGTTTGCCGCGTTGTCCGTGTTAGCGATCGCCCTAGCCAGCGAAATTGGCTTGAAGGCCACTCAGTTTGGCTTCCTTTTGGCGGCTGCGGGAGTGGGGTTGATTGTGGGTGCAGCCATCTTAGGGCAATGGGGTAATCGGCTGCATCATCAACCGTTGCCACTATTTGGCTTTTTAGGCATGGGGACGGTGTTAGTTTGCTTTTCCTATGTTGATTATTTGTGGTTAGGGCTTTTTCTCAGTTTCCTCTTAGGGTTGGGGGCGTCATTTGTGGGCGTGCCCATGCAAACCTTAATTCAACTGCAAACGCCTCCAGAGATGCGCGGTAAAGTGTTTGGTGTGCAAAATAATGTGATTAATATCGCCTTGAGTTTACCGTTGGCGATCGCCGGACTCTTGGCCGATGCGGTAGGGCTACGCTGGGTTTTGGTTTCAATGGGTATTGTTGTGGTTGGGGGTGGCAGTTGGGCTTGGCGTAACACTCGCAGCGTATTGCGCGATAAAATCTAAACAAGCGAGATTTTTGGGGCTCTATGAGTCTCTATCGCGAGTAAGACAGCCAGTTGCTTGGTGTTTGTGAACGGTGATAACGCTTGTGTTCTGCTGTTGCGTCACTTTGTCAGGAAGTCGCAAAATTGCTAGACACAGCTTGTATAAACAACTACACTAGAAAGCTACGCTAAAAAATGAGCTGCTACATAGGTTTTAGCGTTATGGTTGATTCATAACGGCTTACACTCTGTTTTTCCGTAAATAACCACCATTGGCTTGAGAGGTCTTTACCCGTGCGTGCAACCGGAGCATTCGCCCTTATTGACAGTTTGAAGCGTCATGGTGTTGAGCACATTTTTGGCTACCCTGGCGGTGCTATTCTCCCCATCTATGACGAAGTGTATCGGGCGGAAGAGCGCGGGGATATCAAGCACATTTTGGTACGACACGAGCAAGGTGCTGCCCATGCTGCCGATGGATATGCAAGGGCTACGGGTAAGGTCGGCGTTTGTTTTGGGACTTCTGGCCCTGGTGCAACCAACTTAGTGACGGGCATTGCCACCGCTCACATGGATTCCATCCCAATGGTGGTGATTACTGGTCAGGTGTCGAGTAATGCCATTGGTAGTGATGCGTTCCAAGAAACGGACATTTTTGGCATTACGCTCCCCATCATTAAGCACTCCTACATTGTGCGTGACCCTAACGATATGGCACGCATCGTAGCCGAGGCGTTTCATATTGCGTCAACGGGACGTCCAGGACCTGTACTGGTGGATGTTCCTAAAGATGTGGGCCTCGCAGAATTTGACTACGAGCCTGTAGCGCCAGGGCAAGTGAATTTGCCTGGCTATCGGCCTACAGTACGCGGCAATGCTCGGCAAATTGCCAATGCTTTGAAGTTGATCCTAGCGGCCAAGCAACCCTTGCTGTATGTCGGGGGTGGGGCGATCGCCGCAG
>DATNQK010000168.1:0-7559 GCA_036704065.1 Stenomitos sp. | reverse complement strand
TACCCCGACTGACCAATACCCATTCGTTAACCCCTGCCCCTACGCTGTCAGCCGCAACTTCATATTTGGGCAGCGGCTGACCTTCTTCATCGATGAGCTGCACGAGTAAAAATTTGACGCCAGTTAAACTTGGGTCTTTCTGGGTACTCACAACAGTTCCACGAACCCTGGCAATTTGCATAGATGCGCTTAGGGTCTACCAAGAGGACGAATGCCACTGACGCTTTCGCGGAATTGCTCAACGTCTTCGGTATAACGAATCGGTAGGACGTACTCCAAGTTTTCGTGGGGGCGCGCGATGATGTGGGTCGAAAGCACCTGACCGCCATTAACGCGACGGACGTTATCGATGCCAGCAGCGACGGATGCTTGTACCTCGGAGACGTCGCCCCGCACAATCACGGTCACGCGACCGCTGCCAATTTTTTCGTAGCCCACCAGCGTAACGCGAGCGGCTTTCACCATTGCGTCTGCTGCTTCAACAACGGCAGGGAAACCCAGGGTTTCAATCATGCCAACTGCGATCGCCATAAAACGTTCTCCAAAAGTTTAAGTACGTCAACTATTTACACGTGCGGGCTTTCGACCGCAGTCTTACATCCTGAATTGCTCAACCTCTTCGGTGTAGCGAATGGGCAGCACGTACTCCAGGTTTTCGTGGGGACGCGCAATGATGTGGGTCGAGAGCACTTCGCCACCGTTGACGCGCTTAGCGGATTCAACACCTGCAGCAACCGATGCTTGCACTTCAGATACGTCGCCGCGCACAATCACGGTTACACGACCACTGCCAATTTTTTCGTAGCCAACCAACGTAACGCGGGCTGCCTTCACCATAGCATCCGCTGCTTCGACAACAGCAGGAAAACCTTTGGTTTCAATCATTCCAACCGCAATGGGCATAGCTTTCTCCTAAGGGATTTAATTCGGGGGAACTAGCCAAAAAAAGAGACTCAACCGTCTATATCAAGGATTCGAGACGGGGAGGGCCATTCTTGTTAGTTCGTTAATTCACTTCCATCATGAACTCAGAATAAAGTTGCTGTTCTCCTTTTGACAATATAAGTACCGATGATAGTTTCAAATTTTGAATATTAGTAAAACTAATATCGATGAGCACAGGTAAATGGGGCTTCAATTTGAGGAATCGGCTTGTCTAGGGAGATGGCCACTTTGGCGGGTTGTTGCCGACCGTGGACTCTACCGCAGAGTTATGATTGAAAAATAAATCACCCACCAATATAAAAATATTATTAAAGGGGACGGTATATAAACCTTTTCTTAAAAAAGAATTGTAGGAGCCCTGCTTTGCGGGGGGACTGCACATTCGTCACTGACTCTACTTCCCTGTGGCCCCTTAGGGGGGTAAGCTGAAATTTAATAATTGGACACATCCCTCTCACAATCAGGCATTCCAGCGATCGCAGTAGATGGCGTCGTGCGGGGTGTTGCTGATTGGACGTGTTGTGCTGTTTTGTGATTGTGCTAAGTGCTGGAATCGTGATGGGACGCTTGCATGAATGATATCCTGCTGCAAACGAGCTGGTGGATACCTCTATATGGTTTAGTGGGCGCCATTCTGACCTTGCCTTGGTCTATGGGATTGGTGCGGCGGACGGGACCACGGCCTGCGGCGTACTTCAACATTTTGATGACGCTTCTCGCGCTCGTGCATGGCACGCTGGTGTTTCGCCTGACCTGGCATCAAGAACCGCTCAACCTGATTTTTCACTGGTTGCAGATTGCAGATTTAGATTTAACGTTTAATATCGAAATTTCCTCCGTAACCGTCAGCGCGATGGAGCTGGTGACTGGACTGAGTTTTCTGGCTCAGCTCTTTGCGATCGGCTATATGGAGAAAGATTGGGCGTTGGCCCGCTTTTATGGCCTGATGGGATTTTTTGAAGCTGCGATGAGCGGCATTGCAATTAGTAATTCTTTGTTTTTAAGCTATGCATTTTTGGAGGTTTTAACCCTCTCAACGTATTTGCTGGTGGGGTTTTGGTACGCTCAGCCCCTGGTGGTCACGGCTGCGCGAGATGCATTTTTAACCAAACGGGTTGGCGATATCTTATTGCTGATGGGGGTGGTGGCGCTTTCGGTCTTGGCCGGAGATTTAAATTTTCCGAACCTTTACGACTGGACGGAAACGGCTCAACTTACGCCTGTGGTGGCAACCCTATTGTGCTGGGGGTTGATTGCAGGCCCATCGGCAAAATGTGCTCAATTTCCCTTCCACCTGTGGTTGGATGAGGCGATGGAAGGGCCAAATCCAGCCTCGATTTTGCGAAATTCGGTGGTGGTTTCGGCAGGGGCTTATTTCTTAATCAAGCTACAGCCGATTCTCAATCTATCTCCGGTTGCCCTCGCGACGTTGGTGGTGCTAGGCAGTGTGACGGCGGTGGGTGAGTCTATGGTGGCGATCGCTCAGATCGATATCAAGCGGGCTCTATCCCACTCGACCAGTGCATATTTGGGCTTGGTCTTTATTGCCATTGGCATGCAATGGACGAACTTTGCCTTGCTGTTGCTGCTGACCCATGCGATCGCCAAAGCCTTGATCTTTATGAGCATTGGCTCCGTCATCTTAACGACCAATAGCCAAGATATGACCGAGCATGGCGGTTTGTGGTCGCGCATGCCAGCTACCACCTCGGCATTTGTGGTGGGTGCGATCGCGTTGGTTGGTTTCTTGCCGATGGGTTGTTTTTGGGCCTTTGAGCGAGGATTGGATATTTTCTGGTACGACCAGCCCATTTTGTCGGCCATCGTCCTCCTGGTGAATGGACTATCTGCCTTAAATCTGGCGCGAATTTTCAGATTGGTGTTTGCGGGAGCAGTACAACCTAAAACCAAACGTGCTCCAGAAGTGCCGTGGCCGATGGCAGTGCCTATGGTGTCGCTCATTATCATTGCATTCCTGTCCCCGCTACTGATGCAGCGGCTCTCTGTGCTACCGGATTGGGCTTACGTCAACAAAAGCGCTGTTGTGGCGCTGGTACTGTCTGGGCTGATTGGGGGCAGCATTGGCATGACGGTAGAGCTAAAGCGCTCAAAATCTCGCTCCCTGCTCAAACCCGTCCGCGCCGTGCAAGATGTTTTAGCCTACGACTTTTACATCGACAAGCTTTATATGGTCACCATTGTTTTTGTCGTGAATGGGTTATCTCGTTTCATGGCCTGGTTTGACCGCTACATTGTGGATGGGATTGTCAATGCTGTGGGTTTGGCCTCCGTCCTAAGTGGCGAGGGGCTGAAATATAGCGTATCCGGCCAATCTCAGTTTTATGTACTAACCATTTTGCTGGGGGTCAGTGTTTTGGGACTGCTCCTAACCTGGTCCCTATGGTGAGGAAAGACTTATGCTAAGTGCGTTGCTATGGATTCCCTTGCTAGGGGCAATTGTGGTGGTTCTGTGGCCGGGGCTGCAATCTGCGCGTCAGGTCCAGTGGTTTTCGCTGATCGTTTCCATTTTGGGTTTAGGGTTAACCCTTGCCGTTGGGTTGCAGTTTGACTTTAGTGTGCCGGGGCTTCAGTTCCAAGAAAGTTTACCCTGGCTCGATAATTTGGGACTGCGCTATCAGCTCGGCATTGATGGCCTTTCGTATCCGCTACTGGTTTTGAATGGGGTTTTAACCTGTATCGCCATCTATAGCTCGGACGAAGACATTGAGCGACCGCGCTTTTATTACAGCATGATGTTGTTGCTGAACTTTGGCGTGGTTGGCGCATTCATTGCCGATAATTTGCTGCTGTTCTTCTTGTTTTATGAAATTGAGTTAATTCCGCTGTACCTACTGATTGGGATTTGGGGCGGAGCACGACGGGGCTATGCAGCCACTAAGTTTCTGATTTATACCGCCATTTCTGGCATTGCCCTCCTCGGCAGCTTTTTAGGCTTGGTGTGGCTGAGCGGTGCAGATAGCTTTGCCTATCGTCCAGAATTGGCTCATGCTCTCCCCTTAGTGCAGCAGTTGATTTTGCTGGGCGGGTTGCTGTTGGGATTTGGGATTAAGATTCCGTTGGTACCGTTGCATACCTGGTTGCCGGATGCCCACGTCGAGGCATCAACGCCTGTTTCAGTGTTGTTGGCGGGTGTGCTGCTGAAGCTTGGTACCTATGGCTTATTGCGGTTCGGTCTGGGTCTATTTCCCGATGCTTGGTCGGCGATCGCCCCTTGGTTGGCCTGCTGGGCCGTGGTGAGCGTGCTGTATGGGGCATTAACGGCGATCGCCCAAACTGACATGAAAAAAATGGTCGCCTTTAGCTCCGTGGGGCACATGGGTTATATCTTATTGGCGGCGGCTGCCAGTTCTCCCTTAAGCCTCGTGGCGGCGGAAGTGCAAATGATTAGCCACGGCATCATTTCGGCTCTGTTATTTTTGCTGGTGGGTGTCGTTTACCAAAAAGCAGGCACCCGCGACCTCACCATTTTGAGAGGCCTGCTAAATCCGGAGCGTGGCTTGCCTGTGATTGGGAGCTTGATGGTGTTGGGTGTCATGGCAAGCGCTGGCATTCCCGGTATGCTGGGATTCATTTCTGAGTTCTTGGTCTTTCGCGCTAGTTTCTTGGTCTTTCCGATTCAAACCCTGCTTTGTATGGTTGGAACCGGGTTAACTGCCGTGTATTTCTTGCTCCTGGTCAACCGTGCCTTTTTTGGCCGTTTGGCGACCCGTGCCGATGGCAAAGTCGTGACGCTGCCTCCGGTGGCATGGCGCGATCGCGCCCCTGGAATCATCCTGGCTGCTTTTATCGTCATATTTGGGCTCCAGCCCAACTGGATTGTCGGATGGACAGAAGCAACCTTGACCTCCCTTGCAGCGCCTGCCAAGGTGTTGGCCTCTCCATCCATTACGCCGTCCTTAGCAAAATCGCCCACTTCATTGCTTTTGTAATCCTGCATCCTGTTGTTGCTGAGGTTGTGCCATGCTAAACACCCACCGAGCTACCAAGCATCCTTATGCCGCCTACATTGAGCGGATGTATCAAGGGCAAACCCTCTTGCCAGATACACCTCATAACGTGATTGAGGTGGTAGGTATCCTCAAAAGCTATGGCGTGGTTTTAGATGCGTATTACAAAAATCTCATCTATATCGCCCAAGAACAGTTTCTGGTTCTGTTTCCCTTTTTCAAATACTTTAATGGTCAGGTGGACGGGGCCAGACTGTTCAAGCATTGGTGGCACGACCGGATTAACTACGAGTATGCCGAATACTGCATGAAGGTGATGCTGTGGCATGGTGGCGGCGGGTTAGAAACCTATCTAGACTCCGACACCTTCAAAAAATTGGCCCAGCAAGCCATTCAAGCCAAGGTGCGGCACAATCCCTTCATCCGAACCTTAAATAGTCTGTTCCCTGAGTTTTTGCTCGAACAGGTGCGCCAGTCTGCGTATTACAGTACGCTAGGCCAGTTTTGGGAGGTCATGAGCGAAATCTTTTTGACCTTGGCCCATGATTACGAAGCGGGCAAAATCACCTCGGTGCCTCAAATTGTGGAGCATATTAAGGCAGGGTTAGTGGCCGCAGCCAGCAACCCCATCGTCTATCGCGTTTGTATTCAGTCGCAGATGTACGATATTGTTCCTGCTTCGGCCAAGCTGATCTTTATTAGTGATGCCGCAGTGCCCTATGTCGAAAGTGTATTTTTGCGGGGCACACCCTTTCTGGGTACTGTTTCCTACAATGCACAAGCGCAGCAGATTCCATTAGACCAAAGTCGTTTTGCCTATGGGGCACTGTATGCCGACCCCTTACCCATCGGTGGTGCAGGGATTCCCCCAACCTTGTTGATGCAGGACATGCGCCACTTTATTCCAGACTATCTGCATCGCCTGTATCAAGATACTGTGCGTCAAGAAGACGACTTACTGGTGAAAATCTGCGAAACCTTCCAAAAATCGATGTTTTGCGTCACTAATGCCGCAATTTTAGGCTTAATGCCCTATCCTATCGATACTCAGAAGCCGAAGGAGCAAAAAGCCAACCAGAGCTATTTGCAAGGTTGGATGGATCGCATGCAGATGTCTCGCTTAGAAGCCGTGCAATTGTAGGTGTCCTATAACCCCAACGCATCGCTCTCGCAAAGATTCAATTCAATGGCTAGGAATGGAGCTATGTGAGGTTTAATGTAGTTGGCGCTTGCGAGAAGCCATTGCGCCGGTTTATCAATAAGGACCCGTCCGTGACCGCATTGAAACCCAATAAAATATTAGTAGTCCTGAACGGGAAAGGTGGCGTCGGCAAGACGACAACAGCAGTGAATCTCGCTGCTCTACTGGCTGAAACCCGAACAGTTTTGCTGGTGGATGCTGACCCCCAAGGCTCGTCAAGCTGGTGGGCGGAGCAAGGCGATTTGAGTTTAGGCTTTGATATCGCTAAAGAAACCGACCCTACGATGCTGAAACGCCTGAAGCAGGCTCAAAACTATAATGTGATTGTTGTTGATACGCCCCCAGCCCTTGGCTCCCATGCATTGGCAGCAGTGGTCCCGGCGGCGGACTATTTGGTGTTGCCGACCCCGCCAGCCCCGATGGATTTGGCAGCTTTGGTGCAGACGGTACGCAGTGCAGTGAATCCTGTAGGTGTGCCCCACCGAGTGTTACTCACAAAGGTGGATCCGCGGAGTACTCAAGATGCCTACGATGCACAAAAAACGCTGCAAGAGCTGAACATTCCCGTTTGCAGCACCTTTATTCGCGCTTACAAAGCCCATGAGCGAGCGGCCCTAGAAGGCAAAGCCGCGTGGCAGTGGCAAGGCCGAAACGCAGATCAAGCAGGGACAGACTACCGCCAAGTTTTGAATGAAATTGAACAGGATTGGAGGACACAATCATGACGCGCCGTAAGCTCTCTGATGTTTTGCGCCAAGAGGTTCAAAAAGAAACCGTAGAAGAGTCAGTAGAATCAGGCTCAACCGGATCATCCGCATCCACTGCTAAAGCCAGTTCGACGAAGGGTGCTAAGTCCTCTGCAAACAGTACGGCAGCGGTTGAGTCTGAGGCGAAAACAGACCCCTCCGTTGCCATCATTGCTGAGTTGAAGGCGGCCTTAGCGCAAGGGGCCGATCACGAGAAGCAACTGCAAGCGCAAATCAAAACCCTCCAAGCAGACCTAAAGCACAAACAAAAGCAACTGGAAACCTTAGAAGCCAGTGCAGCCCAAGCGGAAACGCTCAAGGCAGAGTTGGCAGAGGCCAAGTCTTTGATCCTGCACCTCTCCGAAGAAAATACGCAAATGGCCCACACGGTAGACGAACTGAAGCAGGCCAAGACGCCAACGAAGTCTGCGTCTAAGTCTCCGTTAGCGACTCGCTCGTTGATGCCAACGCCTTTGCCCCACCATGCGGTAAAACCCCATCAGATCGAGGGTGTGCCTCCTAAGAAGCCTTCGATTGATATTGGTTGGATGGATTAGTTCCGGCAACAATGCTAGCGGTGCGCGTTAGCAACCTTCGAGAAGAGTTCGGTTGCGACTAGTAATGGCTCCCAGACTTGCGGTGGTGGATTGCTGTGAGTCGGTTGGGGTCAAGCACATTTCCTGATTCGATGACGGCATA
>DATNQK010000167.1:0-5129 GCA_036704065.1 Stenomitos sp. | reverse complement strand
TGTTCTCCTCCAACTGATCTCGCGCTTCAATGGCAGACTCCCGCCGCCGCATCGCAATCACATCCACTGTTTGGCGCTTCGCAGCGAGGGCTTCCCGCTTGATGGAATTGGAGATGATGCGGTCTGCGGAATGAACATCCAAGCCGGAACGATCTTTGGTGAGTTCGCAGATCACTCGACAGTTATGGACAGGCCGTTGTTCAGCAGCCAAAACCCGCCACAAAAACCGCATCGCACCCCTAGAGATGGAACCCGATTCTTTGGGATAGCCCTTAACGCGACCGAGTTCAACAAACCCTGCGTACTGTCGCCGCGTGCGAGAGGGGAATTTCAGCACCGATCGCCCTGGAATCGGCGTGGTATACAGCCCCGCTTCAGGCTCAAACAAGGCACTGCGCACATGGATACCGCTATTGATGACCGGATAGGTACGCTCTTCATCTGTGATCAACAAGTGAGGAACCGCATAGGCTGGACTCTCATGGAGATCCGCATAGTCGCGCTCGTACATCGCCTGTGCCCCCAGCGTCTGGAGCTTGAGGCCGAAGCCACTGGAAAGCACTGAATCCACCCGCTCATAGCAGTAGCGAAAGGCATACCGGATCACCGCATCCCACTTTTGCGCGGATACCTCAACCCCTGGTGTCATGGCCCCAATCACGGGTTGGAGCCGGAATAAGAATTCCTCAAACCAGTTGCGTGTGACCGCATATTGCGCACCCAGAGGCACCCGATACTTGGCATAGACGAAGATGCGGTTATTCTGCAACTCGCCATTGGCATCCATCTCCCGCGCACGATGGGCACGGGATTTCACCAGTTCGGTACTGAGGCGGTCGATGTTGCCGTTACGGATGAGGTTCGCTTGCTGACGCAGGTATTCCTGAGACCCTGATGAAATGTCTTGGTAGATTTTGAGGTCTACCCCATTGGGTATTGCCTGCAAACCATCATTGATCGCGTTGAGGATGCCAAATGCCTGTTCACTGGTCATCGACGGGTCTTTACCCCCGACTTCCCAGGCAAAGATGAACATCAGTTGCATCCCGCGCCGCAACAAGTAATAGCCTGCGGTTCGCGTCTCTAGCCGCACCTCGCCATGTGTCAGCAGGTGATACTCCGGCTCAATGTAGTGATAGGTTTTGGGTTTACCCGAGACTTTCATTCGCACCACCCTTTGTCGTTTCTGTTCAGGCACAGGCACACCAGCGCGATCTACTTCCACGGCGAGGTTCTGAGACAGCCACCGTCGCGGCACATAGAGTTGTTCAAACAGTCGCGTCGGCTCGTTGCCTGTGAGCACCCACCAGGTCGCGTAAACCAGCAGGAACAGCAACAGTCCTTCTAATAGGTGGAAGTAGATATAGGGCATAAACAGCGCGAACAGCCCAAAAAAGTAGGGAATCTGCGATGGAGGCAAAAAGCCTAGCCCAAGCTGAGCGCCAATCGTCTCGTTGACACGGCCATCAAAGCGTTCTCGCGTCATGACTCACTCCTAAACGCCGAGCATCACCGAAATCACAATCGAGGAGATCGCGGCAAAAATTAAGAACCCCATCAATGGGTTGAGCGCAATAGTCAGCGGTTGTTGCTGGTAGGAAACCTGGAACGCGACATACATGGCGACACCGACAAAGGAGAGCACCACAACAAAAACGAGGAACCCTACCACCTGGCAAATCGTGCCATCCAGACTCGTCACAGAACCCGTAAACTTGATGTTGCTAAAAGTGGCGGCAACAAAGTTGGTCAGGGCCGAGAGCAACCCCTTTGAGCTACATGCCGATGCAGCTTGAGCGTTCGCTGGCAGACCATATAAGCCGACCAGAGCGAAGTAATACAAGGCGATCGCGGGTCGATTTCTTTGGAAGAAGGGCTTGTACTTGTGAATCAGCAGAATACCTGCGACACAGATCCAATACAAGGCGCACAGTTGCTGCAAGAACGGATCCTGCAACAGTTGGGCGACTGCGGTTGACCCTATCCCAACCACGGGCCAAGACGTGAGAACTCGCTTCCAGTTCAGAGGACGATCCACAGCTACAGGTAATGCAGTTTGACGATTCATGAGCAATCTCCTTTTTGGGTTTTCTGAAGGCTCTGTATTGGTTATGGAGTGCAGTAAACAAAAGCGAACATTTTTGAAAACGATTGCGAAGTCGCTGCATCCAAGAGATGGGTGCAACATCCACGGGCGTCTGTGGCGTAGACTCAGGCATCAACCAACTCTTGAACTTTTGCAGTTGACGATGGAACAGCATCCGCACCGCTGGAACAGACCGATTTAAGGCATGGGCAATCTCTTTGAAGGTTTCTCCCTGCATTCGCCGCTCTACCACTTCGCGCTGATACGGCGTTAACTGGACCAGCAGTTGCTCTAGTTGCTGTACCAAGACTGGATCGGTCTCCACGGGCTCAAACGCATCTTCAACCGTGGCGATCGCGGCTGCTTGTGCTGCATTTTGGGTTTTGGTTTTCCGTGACTGTTGACTGAGTTGGGTGCGGATTTTCCAGAATACCCAGGTGATGAGGCGAGTGCCTTTGGAAAAGTCAAAGGTATGCACTGCCTCAATCACAGCCTTTCTCGCCTCTTGTTCTAAGTCCTCGTAGGCGCTGTGGTGATAGATGGAGACAAAGTACCGCGTTAACCGATAGATCAGGCGTTGGTTCGTTTCGATGAGCTGCACCATTGCCCGTTCACCTTGGCGCAAGATGAAGTGGCGGTTAGAGCACGCTTCAGAACTCGATGGGTCACAAAGGAGGTGATGTCTATCTTGGGCTTGTCGAATCAAAAGATGTTCCTGTGCAAGAGTCAGCATTGGCTTTAGTCCTCATGCGTTCTCGTGGGTCAATTGGGGAAACCGGAAACAAGGCAAAAAAATTGAAAATCACACTCTGTACTCGCTGTAGATAGAGGGCGAGCATTGAAGGATGGGGTTTTAAAATGCGGATACCGAGGCCAAACGCTGAATAACGCTTACCAAATCAGCATTTGGAAACCTGGGCTAATTCAAAAGTGGATTATAGAATACGCATGAGAACCTCCTTGGTTCTTGTCAGGGGTGGGGCCGTTGTGTTCCACTGTCCAGGTGATTGATTACAACTGGCCCTACCTTTTAACGTCTGTACCAACCAGGGAAACTAGATTGGGGTTGCTTTGTTGAGGCGTGGAATAAGCGCGATCGCTTGCCTCACTGAGAACTGCTCAATCTAGTCAACCTGTACGGCATTGCTAGATGGAGCGCTCATTGTGAGAGGTGTGGAGGGAAAAGTAAAAAGTACGCTCAGATCGGATAGGCATCATATGTCTGACTCCTAAGTTGTTTGGGGATGAATGCTCACCCATGCGCTGCTTGCGCTTTCCACGGAACAAGGGGCATGGGTGAGCGGCGACTTGAGGTTGGATAACCCTCTTATTAGGGGTTATGTCGGGCCACAGAAAAAACGCTCAATATTGCAATATTTTTTAACATTCAATAGAGGTGCTTTGCGGGATGGAAACGCTGGAAAGCTTTATCTACTGAGGCTTTAAGCGTTCTGATTTAGCGCTGAAGAAAATGGAGCGTGCTCAGATCGAATGGGTATCATTGTCTTACTCCTTGTTTTAAGGGGATGAATGCTCACCCATGCACAGCTTGCGCTTTCCACGGAACAAGAGGCATGGGTGAGTAGCGACTTGAGGTTGAATGACCCTCTTATTAGGGGTTATGTCGGGCCGCAGAAAAAACGCTCAATATTGCAATATTTTTTAACATTTAACTGAGCAACCCCGAGCCATAGAAACGCTGCAAAGCTATATCTACTGAGGCTTTAAGCGTTCCAATTCAGCTCTGAGGCAATATCTTCATTGGTGATGAGTGGCAGAACATCCCGTGCCATCAGTTCGTTCTGAAATTTCTTGATGATTGTGGCGTAGGACTCCTCAACCTCAAAAGCATCTCTACCAAACTCATGCTTTTTACAGATAGCTGCTGTTACACCCCCTTGTAAATGCATCGCCAGCTTCAGTCCTCAGTACAAGCTCCTAGCGTCTTGTGCTGAAGGTTGCACAATGCTTAGATTACCGGAAGCGATAATTTAATGTCAATAAAAATGATTAAACTATCGCTTCCGGCTATTTCCTTGATAGGATTCCGCTATCAGAGCGATTATGGAGGGATGAAAAAATTGAGATGTAAACTGCGTATCCTAATGGCGGCCGAAGATCCGCCGATCACACAGGCTCAGTTAGCTAAGGAGATATTGGCTGGGCCAAACACAATTAACAAGCTTTACAACAACACCTTCAAGCGCATTGATGCTGAAACAGTGGAAAAGATCTGCCACTACTTCAACTGCGATATTTCTGATTTGTTTGAATTAAAGGTCCCAGTTGAAAAGGGAAATAGACGATCAGGAAAACCTTAGCCGGATGAAGGTGCCTCAATGTCAGTCAAGGTTTAGCCAAGTACGACACTAACCCTCAGCACAGAATCAAAAGCTTCTGACTTATAAAACTGAGGCATGAGATATCAAGGAATTAGTCTTAAGAGACAGTCCTGCTCTAAAAAGCTACGCCACAATCGTTCTACGATCACCCCATATATTTTTGCCCACACGAGTTTCCCATAGCCAAGTGAGAGCAGCACCACTGTTTGTAAGTGGCGCGATCTCCTGGTTGAACCCTGGATAAAGCAGTACAGATCTAGAACCGTCAGACAAAGCAGAGGTTCACACAATCGTCATCCAACTACTGCACAACAAACGATGGACGGGTTAACCCGTTTGTAGATCCTCGAAATTAAGGGAAAGGTTTGGGTTAGTCCTTTTTGCTCGTTTCTGTTTCCTCTCAAGCTTGATGGAAGCTGATGTTTCCTCGTTTTGCACAAGATCACCCGTTGTTTCTATGTCACTTAATTCAATAGGTGATCTTGTAAGGTCAGATTCACTTGGAGTCTCTTGAATGCGTTCTCTGCGCTCCGCCCTGCGTGATAGAATCCCCCAGCATGTTTCCCAATGGCGTTCGTTCAGGGAAAAGACCCGAATCTTGATACCTGGATAATGGGGATGGTTCACCGTCCACCGGAATTGAGTCTTGATACCGAGCTGGGATAAGAGCTGATGGACGATTTGCACATCGCTGATTTCCT
>DATNQK010000166.1:0-2397 GCA_036704065.1 Stenomitos sp. | reverse complement strand
CCTGAAGGCTTCTTCTCGTTCTTCGCGGCAAAAGTAGTGCCCTTCAAATAACTCTGGCGGCAAAATGACTTGCGCACCATCAGCGGCGGCTTCGCGAATGCAATTTGCGACCCGTTTGATATTTACGTCGTAGCCGCTATCCAGTCGCATCTGCAAGGCAGCCAAGGTTAGGGAGCGATGAGATGTCATAACATTCACTCTCAAATGGGATTCGGTTGGATTGAAGGTGCGACGTTAGGCAGGCTGCTGCTGGGTGATGCAGTGAAATGCACCGCCAGCCGTTAAGATTGCCTTTGCCGATAGCCCAATGGTACGACGGCTAGGGAAACAAGCTGCGATCGCATCGACGGCAGCCTGGTCATAAACCGAACCATAGGTGGGCACCACAACAGTACTGTTGCCAATATAAAAGTTAACGTAGCTCGCAGGCATAATTTGACCTTGCGCATCGAGAACGATGCCAGGGGAAGGAATCTCGATCACATTTAGCGGTCGGCCTTGGGCATCACTCATCTGAGTCAATTCCGCAGTAATTCGCGTCAAAGCATCGGCGTTCGGATCGTCAGGGGATTGCGGCACCATACATAACACAGTCGCTGGCCCCACAAACCGTACCAGGGTATCGATGTGCCCATCTGTGTGGTCGTTGGCTAACCCTTCATCAAGCCACAGGATTTTTTGGTAGCCCAACGCAGATTGCAGCAGCTTCTCCAGAGCAGCTTGATCAAGGCCAGGATTGCGGTTCGGATTAAGCAAACACTGACGGGTGGTCAGACAAGTGCCTTCACCATCGGTTTCAACAGACCCACCCTCCAACACAAAGTCATGGCAAAAGGTCGACAGGCCAGTACCCTTGGCAATCTGTTCTGCTACTTTCTCATCTTGAGGTAAGGCGAATTTTTGGCCCCATACGTTGAAGCGGAATGTTGCAGCAGCAACCTCTCCATCTGAATTACATACAAAGATAGGCGCGCAATCTCGCAGCCAAATATCGTCATAGGCGATCAGGTGATAGTTGATGGGGGTTTCGGCAAATGCAGCTTTTGCCTGAGCCAAAACCTGAGGATTCGCAACCAGCAACTCAATCGATTCGCCTCTCGGTTGGCCCGTAGCTGGATCGACATCGGCGATCGCCTTACATAGGGCCACAAATTCTTCCTGTGCAGCAGCCAGCGGCTCGCCCCATTCATACTCGTTATAAGGAAATGCTAGCCAGCAAGCAGAATGAGAGTCCCATTCAGCAGGTTGACTAAACGCAGCAGTACTCCATTCCATAAGGCTTCGTTCATGCCGAACAGACAACCTCTCTATCGTACTTGGGGATCAAATGTTATGAGACATGCAAAGGCTGATAGGCTTGCAATTTCTGCACCCCAGCCGTTTAGGTCTAGACGGTACGCCTCATCTCAATCGCCACTGGCTACCCTGCTTTGTAAGAGGCCTGTGTAGACCTAAAACCCACAAAGTAGTAAACCAAAAACAGAGGCGCAATAAATATCTGAGCCCCCCAGTCTCCATGCCAAAACTCAAAAGACTCATGAGTACCGTACACGGCAATGAGGGTCAAATAAGCCACACGTACTGCATTAAAGATAAAGGCTAACCCTATGCCAAAACCTAGAAACATTAACCGATGCCAGCGTCTTAATCCGCAAGAGATTAATAAGCCAACCCACAGAATAGCCAACATCGTGGGCAAACCATTACAGCCGGTCGACACCTCAACACCGCTGTTCGAAAGATGAATTAACACACCTTCAACAAAAGCGGACTGTCCTCCAAACTGCAACACCATCGTTGCAGTTTGGGCCGTTATCCGTTCTAAAACTCCTGGTATAGCGCCATTCCAAACTGTCTCTAGCACTCTGGCAATACCAGGATAAATACTTAAACCCATTAGCAATACAGTGCGTCGATGCGATCGCCAAAAGCCTATGCCCCATTGGCACAAAACAAGACCTACCAAGACAATCGCCCACCCAACCGCTTGAACCCACAGTCGGCTATAACCTGCAACAAATAAAGCCGTACCAAAGAGGATTAAACTGCATCCCAAGCGGCGCTGAAACCGAGACATCTGGGGTAAAGCGCTCAGTTCAGATCTGCGTTTCCATAGGTTTTCCAACGCGAGGTAAGCCGATGCCAGGCTTAAGAGTGCAAAAACGCTACCGCCCATCGAAAAATGAATCAGCAGCTTTACCCAAGCCGCACTGTAAACCAACCCTACGGTTAAACCGAGGGCCGTACATAGAACACTAAAGCGGCGATCGCTGAGCATCGGCACTGACTCACCCACAAGACAATTAAGTCAGCGCTTAGGAGCGTTTGCTCAGACGAACGGCAACACCACAAACACCCAAAATTAATACACCTGGCATTGCCGTTGGCGCTGGTACT
>DATNQK010000165.1:0-16145 GCA_036704065.1 Stenomitos sp. | reverse complement strand
GCACACCCCCTTTTAAGGTCAGGCGACCATCGCCGCCGCGTGAGTAGGGCGTTGTGCCAGAGCCTTTAGTCCCAAAATCATAAAGGTATCCGTCGGTGCCGCGTACTTGCCCATACAGAAAGCCACGACCATCGCCAAGGCGAGGATTGTACTCCCCAAACTGGTATCCATGGTAGCGAAGCGCGAGCAATGGCTCACGCCCTTGAAACTCACCCAATGCTTCAATAATGTCTTGATCTGACACCTGTTCTGGAGCAAGTCCCAACTGCTGCAGCACATGGTTATTGCGGAACCGCAAAATATGTGTCGGGAATTCAGCGGCAGCAACCCTATCGTAATAGTCCCCCCCTAAAGATTCCAGCGCAGGTTCATACTGAAGCTGCAACAGGGGGTTTTGGCAGTTGGATTCACTTGGGACGGAGCTATCAGCCATGAAGATAGTCTTGAGCGCGGCAAACACCCTCACATCATAAACGAAGGGTACAAGAAGCAGAGGCCAAGGGCGTGTTTACTCCTGGCCTCTGATGGTCATGCTTGCGTAATGGATTTGCTGCTACCGCAAGTTAGCAATTCCCTGGATCTGCACTGCACGCTTCCTTAACCAAGGGCACGATATTTTGGTCGGTGAAGCGGGATGCACCTTGTTCCTGGAGCGACGAGTCTCTATAGCCCCAACTAGTGACCCCTACGACGAGATTGGGTTTGGGTGCATTTCCTGCGGCAATACCAGTGGTGCTAGGTGCAATGCCAAAATTCACGAGCCAAGGTCCGCCGCTAGATCCGCCGGTCATCAATGAGCCAATAATTTGGTTTTTGACCAGATTTTCGTCAATGTAGGACAAAGAGTCGTTGCGCTGCATCAAACCGCCATTGTCTAACGCAACGGGATAGCCAAGCTGTGTGATGTGACTGGTTCTGTTTTTGAGGAAGCTGGTATACCCATAGCCATTGAATCCATACCCGAAGGTGCCCGTAACATTGCCAATTTTTTTGCCGTTCTTGTCATTCATCACAAAAACAGCCACGTCGTTGCTACACACAACGCCTTCGGCACCAGGAAGACAGGTGTCCGTGCCATTGAGATAAGACTTTTTCACAAAAACACGCTTGTAAGTCCATTTCCCGACGGGTGCTTTGCCGTTGGTATAGCCTGGGAAGAATTCAAAGTTGCTGTAAAGCCGATTCGTGCCAAACTCACTCACACAGTGAGCCGCAGTGACAACAACGCGGGGTCTAATCACGGATGCTGAACACACAAAGGTGCTAGCACCAATTTTAAAGAAGAGTTTGCCTGCGGGTAAGTAAGGAAATACGGTGGCAGGGTTGACTGAGCCTGATTTTGTTGCAACTCGTGCGGTGGTAAAGGGATGGTTGAGAGTGCCAAAGTTGCTAGGCTCAACGGCTCGTGAAGGGCGATCTAAGTCCTTAGGGGGGATTAATTGCAGGGCTTTAAATGTATTGGCCGCAACGGTAGGCGCACGTCCAGGAGAAAATCCAGGTGCTCCTGATTCGGAGACGGTTGTGGCGGGGGCAGGTGCTGATCGGGTTTTTACAATTCGGATTAAAGGTTTGGCATTGCTGTAATCGGCAGCCCGAAGTTCTGTTTCGTCTGCGGGTGCCTCCTTGGATACAATATCTGAGCTTGAACCTGCTTTGGAGGTTTGTCCTTGGGCTGGAATTAAAGCTAAGCCTAAGACACTATAAAAGGTAAGGCTGGACAGGATGAGGGTTTTCTTTTTGATACCCATAGAAAAAATTCTCCCGTTTTCGATGATAGCCATGGTTTTTAACCCGTCATAAAGATGAACCAACGTTTGGTATTGTTCCAAGTTGATGACTGACGGTTCGCTTTACAAGGGTGTGAGTGTGAGTTCCTATCCGCACAGGGCTGTTGAGTGAAAGGTAGGGTGGGTATGGACTCACGGAAAACATGTTTTAGGGCTAACAGTGTAGGCCGCCCTAAATTGACACAGTGTTGTTTATAACATCAATTGTCAACATCAAGTAAGTGATGCAGAACACTGCGACGCGGTGTGATTTATTACTGTCTAATACTGTTTAATGTTGTGCGAAAGGATTTCTATGGGTGTTGCGCCGGATGCATGTTGGTTAGGGATTGACTTTGGTACTTCTGGTGCTCGAGCGATCGCCATTGATACAACTGCGAAAATCTGCCATGAACAGGCGCTCCCTTTTGCTTCTCAGCAAGTCCTGCGCGATCCATTGGCGTGGCAGGCGATGCTGTACACATTAATCCGCAATCTGCCGTCGACGGTGCGTTCTTGCCTACAGGCGATCGCCATTGATGGCACTTCTTCTACGGTTGTAGTCTGTGATGCCGAAGGTCAGCCAGTGTTACCCCCGTTGCTCTACAACGATGCAGTTGCATCGCCGCTGGTAGAACAGTTGCGGCACATGACCCCATCCGGTCACTGTGTGGGTAGTGCGAGTTCTAGTTTGGCAAAGTTGTTGTCGTTCCAAACTGACCCAGCTTTTGTAAAGGTGCGCTACTGTCTGCACCAAGCCGATTGGTTGGCGTTTCTGCTGCACGACCAACTAGGACTGAGCGACTATCACAATAGTTTGAAGTTAGGCTATGACCCTGCCCTAGAAGCTTATCCAGATTGGTTTGAGCACCCTGTTTTAGCAAAGCTGAAGCCGCTGTTGCCCCGTGTGGTTGCCCCTGGTACTCCCTTGGGGCCGCTTTCTGCATCTGCTGCGGCTTCGCTTGATTTACCTGCCCACTGTCAGGTCTGCGCTGGAACCACTGATAGTATTGCGGCATTTCTGGCCAGTCCTGCGATGCAACCGGGGGAGGCTGTGACTTCTCTCGGTTCGACTTTGGTGCTGAAGTTGCTGAGTCGTCAGCGGGTTGACCGTGCCGATTACGGGATTTATAGCCACCGTCTGGGGTCGCTGTGGTTGGCGGGTGGTGCTTCTAATACGGGGGGTGCTGTTTTGGCCCAATTTTTTACGCCGGAAGCGCTTGCAACGCTGAGTCAGGATATTGATGCGGCCTGTGAGAGTTCACTGGAATACTATCCACTGCTCCGTCCAGGAGAACGCTTTCCTGTTAACGATCCGCTGCTGTTGCCGCGCCTTACTCCTCGTCCTGCCGATGATCGTGTTTTTTTGCATGGATTGTTAGAAAGCTTGGCGCGGATTGAAGCACTGGGCTACCACTTGCTGCAAGACTGTGGTGCAACGCCTTTGAGTCGGGTTTTTACGGCAGGTGGGGGTGCTCAAAATCTCACTTGGCAGCATATTCGGCAGCGGCGGCTGGGTGTTCCAGTGGAGCGATCGCCCCACGAACAGGCAGCTTATGGAACGGCATTGCTTGCTTTACGACAGAACATAGACTGGTGATGAGCAAGCGATCGCGCTTTTACACGATTTAGCAGTCTTGAAGAGAAACTGTATAACCGAGTATTGGTGCGATCGCGAATATGGGTAAAGCATGTGATGCGTCGCTTCAATATTTTTCGTGTCTTGTCTAGTTGCGATCGCAACCGCAAGAAGCGATTTGGGTTGCGGCTTAACCTTAATTGTTGACTTGTTGAACTATTAACTAGTATATGTCTATTGCTTCATGCAGGAGGTCTAATGATGGGACGTAATGATATCCATTGGCAAGAGAAATTAATAGAATTGTTATATAACACTATGCTCTAATTCAGTGATGCGACAATTATTCGTGATTACCTAAAAATGAAGGGTTTTAGCTAATATGTTGTATGTGATGCTCCTCTCAGAGGTGTTATACGACAATTCTGATTTAATAGTTCCCTTGGAGGGTGTTTCTGAAAATTTGTTGTATAAGTCTTAGTTATTTGGCTGAGATTTTGGTGGGAGTAAAACCAGAGGTTATTTGTAATTTATCTAAATTTTAGTGTCTATAAAATAATGTCTATTTGTCGTCTTTGTGGACTTGAAAAAGAACTCATAAAAGCTCACATAATTCCCAGGCAATTATATACTCTTATTCGAGAAGCTAGTATTGATGAACCACCTGGTGCTCAAAGTCCATGGATATATGTAGCTGGAATGGAGCAAGCACGAGATCAATGTCAGAGTGGAATATATGACCCATCTATCTTATGTGGAGAGTGTGATCATTATTTAGGTGAGTGGGACAATTACGGTCAAACATTTTTACTTAACCCTTCATTTTTAGGAAACCACCTTTTTGATAATGCTGGAAGGCTTACTGCCTATAAGATTGCAGAGTTTGATTATAAACAGCTTAAATTATTTTTTATGTCGATCTTGTGGCGAGCAGAAATTACGAACCATCAGTTTTTTTCTCAAATTAAACTTGTTCCCTGGGAGGAAAAATTGAGAAAAATGCTTTTGGCTCAAGATCCAGGCAATGAAAATGATTTTTCAGTAGTCCTCTTCAAATACGAGGGAGCTTTGAGCGAAATCATGCAAAACCCTACTAAGCATAAACAAGATGGAGTTAACTACTATCGCTTTAGATTTCCAAAATATGGTTTTTTGATAAAAGTAGATCAGCGAAGCTTCCATCCTGAATTACTGCCCTTTGTTATTAGTTCCAATCAGCAATTATTAATACGTGTTATGGATTACAAAAATACTAAAGAATATGAACGAATTCTGGATGTCAGAGATAAAATTCCTGATTGAGTGAAATCGCTGCATAATGTTCCTGTTGGAGCGGGCTTACCCAAGTTACTAGCCGAGTCGCAAAGGTGCTAGAAAGTGCTGACCAGGAACGTTATGCTTTTAATTGAGTATGAGGAAAAAGATTAATGTCCTGTCGAATTCTTCATTGCGGGAAGTCACTTAATAATTACAATCTTTGTATTGAGTATTCAGTTGCTGGTTTCGGTACGCGAGGACCAGAAAAAGATGACATTATTTTTCTCGCAGTTAATCACGAGAAGCAACCTCTTTGTGGACTTAGGGCAAGGCTAGGCGAACCAACAGATCAACAACCTTGGCCCGATTCAGATCGTTATGTCTCAGTCTATAAACTTATTGATGTTGAGTATGCTAAACCCTTTGATATCCGGTTCCTTGCAGATTACGGTGGAAAGTACTGGCCACTTAAATTTTTACAAGGTGCTAAAGCTATCAAAGATGTAAGAGCTGTCCAAGCACTTCATGATGCTTTTGACAAACACCGTGTCGAGCAGCCTGTGCGATTACTTAAAGAAAATGATTTAGATACAGAAGGGAAGGAAGAGGAAGAAGATATTCTTCTAGAAGTTGATGCAAGTGAACTATCAGAAGTTCTGTTAGAAGTTCCGGAAGCTAAAATTAATGTTATGGGGACGTTTCAGACAATTCCATTCAAAAATGAGACGGATGCTCTTCGTGGTCTCGAAAGTCTAGTAAACGAAAATTTTTACAATTTATTTCCTCGATATAGCTTTTATCAATCCTTGCTGATTCCAGAGAATCGCTTGTTCTTATCGTCTGGTATTGAAGCACGGGGTGAAAGGATAATCAAAGGCATTCGGTCTATTCCTGATGCACTTTTGATTGTTTATAGTGAATATGAAAAACAGCCTTTCAAAATTGCATTAATTGAATATGAATGCTTTGGCGAGAACAAGACTCGTTCGCAGGAAAAGTCAAATTATCTCAATGGACAAGTAATTCCACAACTCATGCGATTTGCGTCTGCATTTAGTATAGTCACTGATAAGCAGATCCGAGATCAGACTATTAAGATATGGGTCGATAAGATTATACAGTACATATACATGACCCCTGAATATATCAGTAAGGTTTCAGGTTGGATCAAACAAATTCATCCAGAACTTTCAGATCAACTTGTTGGACGAGAGATTGATCGAGTGCTCACCGAAGCTTTTCAAAAGGCTCTGCAAATTCTTTTGATTATTGATGATTTGAGTGACGAACAAAAGGACACAATTACTAACGTAATTCGAGCGTTTAAGCTTGAAAGTGGTGAGAGTATAGAGTTTATTTCGTACATTGTCCGTCTTGAACAACGTATTCGGGTTTCGGATGCTGATGCAGAATATGCTCTATCAGTTCAGTAATAGTTAGCAATAATCAGTAATAGTTAGCAATAAATAGTGTGGAGTGTAGGAGTTGATTCTGAATGGTGTTGCTGATATCAAAGTTCTCGGTTGTAAAGAATAACAATCCTCTTGCGCAGCACCGACTGGATCAAGTTTTTTGTTTGAGTCTGAGAGGTTACTGGTGGCAGATGAAGCGGAACGTTAGGCCGTAGAGCTTAGTGACTTGATACTTGGCAAGACAATGCAGTTGCATTACCATCGATATATAGTTTTGCAGACAGGTTAGAGGTCGCTATGGCTGCAACGCCAGTCCCATGTCCAGAATCTACTCTTACGGATCGCTATCAGACTACAGTTCCTGAACCTGTTCGCAAAGCCCTTGGCTTAAGTAAGCGCGATAAACTCTGCTACACCATACAGCCCGATGGCAAAGTATGGATTTCGCGGGCTGACCAACCAGAAGACAATGATCCAGTGCTTGGGGAATTTCTGAATTTTCTTGCACGAGATATGGAAAAGAACCCTCAGCATTTACAAGCAATCAGTTCTCGCCTAGTCAGTCATGTTCAATCCTTAGTTTCTGGCATTGATCTGGATCTTGATGCACCACTCCTGGATGAGGACGAATAAGGTTGCCTGTAGATCAGCCCCTCGTGATTAATGGATGGAACATATTTGCGCATCCTCTGTTCCTTGAACAGTTTGAAGAACTAGTGACGCAGGTTGAACATCTGCGTCGCAAGGCTCCTAAAGACTATAAAAAGAAAAATGCTACGAAGCGTCTAGCTGCCATAGCAAAGTTAGCCTTTGATATTATTCCTCAAGATCCAACTCGTAGTGAGTATCGACAGGGGACTACGCTTGGAGACGATTACAAGCACTGGTTTAGAGCCAAATTTTTTCAGCAGTACCGACTATTTTTTCGGTATCATCAACAGAGTAAAATAACTCTCCTCGCTTGGGTCAATGATGAAAACTCTAAGCGAGCCTACGAGAGTAATACAGACGCTTATAGAGTCTTTAGGAAAATGTTGGAGAGTGGTCATCCTCCAGATGATTGGAATGACTTACTCAAAGAGGCGAAAAGCGCAGTGAGCCGTTTACGGAAAGCTGCTGAATTAGAAGAACTCTAAGAAGAGCAACGCTGGGATGATTCCTTTGCTCGATCTCCAGACTTATTGGCTAAACTGGCAGCCGGAGCAATGACAGAATATCGGGTGGGTAAGACTCAAGAATTAGACCCAGAAACGTTGTGAAGTCTCGTACCACTATCATTTTGTTCTGGCTTGGCTCTTATTCAGAGTACGATATGCTGCTTGAGCAACTGTAGAAGCGTCAGCAGCTAAGCGGGTGTTTGAAAGCTAAAACTTTGCACTTGATCCCCCCTCATCCCCCCTTTTTAAGGGGGGATCCAACCTTGGATTACCTACTCTTCAGATTTGAAGCCCTCTAGGGCGATCAAACTTTTAATCTCACAACCTTTGACTGACAACGAATACCTATTGGCAATACCTCGAAAACGTTTTATCCAGTGCTTTTGTCTCTCAAAACGTGAACCTTGAGTGGATTCCCCCTTTTTAAGGGGGGCAGGGGGGATCGAATGAAGAGATAAGAGTCATTGCCGACTTCTTAAACACCCTGTAAGTGAAACCAAAGAGCGATGTGTTAACGGATATCCCATTCATAACTGGAACAGCAGGGTAAGCTAGATGACGTGCTAGTACTTGTCTCGAAGAGGTTAGGTGTTATGAAAACACTGGACGAGATTAAGCAGTGGCTTGTGCAAAACAAGTCATTATTACAAGAACGCTATAGAGTGCAGGAATTAGGTGTTTTTGGTTCCTATGTTAGGCAGGAACAGACGGAAGCTAGTGATGTGGACGTGCTGGTGGAGTTTTCGGAGACTCCAAGCTTATTGAAATTTGTCAACCTAGAAAACTACCTCAGCGACAATCTAGGCGTCAAAGTTGATTTAGTGCATAAGTCTGGACTAAAGCCGCGCATTGGAGAGCGAATTTTGGCAGAGGTTGTTTACTTGTGACCAAAAGGCAAGTTCAGGACTACTTGCAAGATATTTTGGATGCTATTGCTGCGATCGAGCAATTTACAACAGACATTGAGTTTGAATCGTTCTCACAAAATTTGGAAAAGGTGTTTGCCGTTTCAAGGGCAATCGAAATTATTGGTGAAGCCGTGAAACGCATACCGGATTTGGTAAGGATCCAATATCCTGATATTCCCTGGCGAGATATTGCCGGAATGCGAGATAAATTGATTCATGATTATTTCAATACGGATATAGAAATAATCTGGAAAGCGGTTCAAGAAGATGTTCCTCAGTTGAAAACGATGATTTCTAGGGTACTAGCTGACTTAAAGGGTTAAAGTCAGTGGAAAGGGTCTTTAAAGTTAATGTGCTGCAAAAGGATCGGGCAGTGCAGTATGAGCGATGAAGTTGTATGGAAACTGCCTAAGTGCAATTCATCCGATTGAACTTTAGGCTTTTGTCCTACCCTGGTCATCGCTACGCTAGAGTCAGTAAAGCCCCTGAATGATGCCTGCCTCATGACTGTGTCGATGCCTGCGGACCCGACGCCTTACAAAACTGACGAAGATACACTGAATCAACGGACGGGCAAAAATCCCGCCCAACATCGCGATCGCGCTTCAGTAGACCGTGAGTTGCTGACCCCCATGATGCGGCACTACGTTGAAACCAAAGACGAGTACCCCCAAGCATTATTGCTGTACCGCGTCGGTGACTTTTACGAAACCTTTTTTGAAGACGCCTGCACCGTCGCCCAAGCCCTTGAGCTAATGCTCACCAGTAAAGAATGCGGCAAGGAAGTCGGACGGGTGACAATGGCTGGCATTCCGCACCATGCCCTAGATCGCTACTGTCGTATTCTCGTCGAGAAAGGGTATGCCGTCGCCATCTGCGATCAAGTAGAAGACCCAGCCCTGGCACAGGGATTGGTGAAGCGAGAAGTCACGCGGGTTATTACCCCTGGCACAGTGCTGGATGAAGGCATGCTCAAAGCTCGCAGCAACAACTTCCTAGCAGCATTCGTGCTGATGGGGAGCCAGTGGGGCTTAGCCTACGCCGATATTTCCACAGGGGAATTTTTTACAACTCAATCCAGCGATCGCGATCGCCTCGTCCAAGAACTATTGCGGCTCAATCCTTCCGAGGTGCTGTTCCCGACCGATGCGCCAGATGTCAAAACCCTACTGCGTCCTGGTGAAACATCGCCCCTACTGCCAGAAGGATTGCCCAACCAGTTTTGTTATACCTTGCGATCGCAATCCGTCTTTGGCCTTGCAGACGCCCGCCAGCGCATCTTGGAACGCTTCCGTGTGCGATCGCTAGAAGGATTGGGGTGTGACCACTTGCCCTTAGCCATTCGGGCGGCGGGTGGACTGTTGGCCTACCTCGAAGACACCCAAAAAAGCACCTGTATTCCACTGCAACCGCTCACCACCTACACCCTCAGCGAATATTTGGTGCTCGATCATCAAACCCGTCGCAACTTAGAACTAACCCAAACCTCGCGGGACGGCACCTTTCATGGGTCGCTACTGTGGGCTTTGGATCGCACCGCTACTGCAATGGGCAGTCGTGCATTGCGGCGCTGGCTCCTTCAGCCCCTTCTAGAAATTGAAGCCATTGTAGAGCGCCAAGAAACCATCGCTGAACTGGTGCAAAACACGCAACTGCGGCAACAACTCCAACAACAGTTACAGCACATTTACGACCTAGAGCGCCTTGCTGGACGAGCAGGTTCCGGCACCGCCAATGCCCGTGATCTCTGTGCCCTCGCCGAATCCCTAGAGCGCCTGACAGATCTTGCCTATCTCGTGCGCAATGCTGCCTCGCCCTACCTGCAAGCCATTCGTACCGTACCTCCAGAACTGGATCAACTGGCCCAAACCCTACGGGCTCACCTCGTGGAGTCGCCGCCGATTAGCCTCACAGAAGGCAACTTAATCCGCGATGGCGTGAATCCAGAAATTGATCGCTTACGCCAGCAAGTGGAAGCGGATCAGCACTGGATTGCAGATCTAGAGCGCGTTGAACGCGATCGCACGGGTATTTCCACCCTCAAAGTGGGCTTTAACAAAGCATTCGGTTACTACATCAGTATCTCGCGGGGCAAAAGTATCCAAGCCCCCTCGGACTACATTCGTAAGCAAACCCTCACCAACGAGGAGCGCTACATCACTCCTGACCTCAAAGAGCGTGAAGCTCGGATCATGACCGCCCAAACGGATTTGTTTCAGTTGGAGTACGACCTTTTCGGACAACTGCGGACAGAGGTTGGCGCACTCGCAGAACAGATTCGCACCACCGCGATCGCCGTGGCAGGGGTGGATGTCCTGGCTGGCTTGGCAGAAGTGGCCATTTACCAAGGCTATTGCCGTCCAGTATTCTCGCCAGAGCGTGGGATTAACATTCAAGAAGGACGCCATCCAGTGGTCGAACAGTCCTTGCCTTCCGGTTTTTTCGTGCCCAATTCCACCGCAATGGGCAGTGAAACCAAAGATGCCAACGGCCTACTAACCCCCGATTTAATTGTTTTAACGGGGCCAAATGCCAGTGGCAAAAGTTGTTACCTACGTCAGGTGGGCTTAATTCAATTGATGGCTCAAACGGGTAGTTTTGTCCCTGCCCAAGCGGCCACGGTGGGCGTGTGTGATCGCATTTTTACGCGGGTTGGGGCAGTGGACGATTTAGCCACAGGCCAATCGACATTCATGGTGGAAATGAACGAAACAGCGAATATTCTCAACCACGCCACCGAGCGATCGCTGGTCTTGCTCGATGAAATTGGACGGGGGACTGCCACGTTTGATGGATTGGCGATCGCTTGGTCAGTTGCAGAGTATCTGGCATCGGATATTAAAGCACTCACAATCTTTGCTACCCACTACCATGAACTTAACGAACTGGCTGGCCTGTCAGAAAACGTCGCCAACTATCAAGTAGTGGTTAAAGAATTGCCTGACCGGATTATTTTTCTGCATCAAGTCCAGCCAGGTGGTGCAAGTCGTTCTTATGGAATTGAAGCAGGTCGCTTAGCAGGACTGCCGCCAACCGTAATTCAACGTGCGCAGCAGGTCATGGAGCAAATTGAAAAACATAGCAAAATTGCTGTGGGCTTACGCAAAGGAAGTCAAGTTGTTACCCCCAAAGGTAAGCGTTCTGCCAGAGTCCGCGAAGAAGCAGAACAGTTTGAATTATTTTAATGTCATTAATGGTGGCATAGCCTCATACTATTGCTCATTCAGAATTTCACAATTTTTTGAGGCAAGCTCTGCCAACTTTGCTCGAAGATCTTTTCTTAAATTTTTGGCTTGCCTATTGCTTAATCCAATCGGAGCATTTGTCTCATCAAGACCGACTACTCCGGAATGACCTGCTGCACCAGGTCTAAGATCACGCCTTGTTTTGTCACCCAATATGTTTTTAATATGAACCCAAATAACATCTAACTGATTTGAATGTGCATTACTACTATCAGAGTAACCAACAATATCTCGAATTTCATTGACATTTAGCTGAAGTACAACTTTTGGAAACGATTGGTCTCTTAGAAAAGTACATGCTTGCTTTGGGGTTGTCAGGCAACTGACCCATACACTGAGATGAGGTGGATCTGATTTTTTGTCATCAGTAGACAAAACAAAAACTTGATCTAACTGAACTGCTAATATTTGTCCCTTTTGATTAAAATCTTTTGGAAGACGAGTTAATCGGATTACAGAACATTTAGCTGGTACTGGCTTATGATTCTGCTCTGAATGCAAACGTATTAAGAGTTTACCAAGAAAAAAGCGAAGTTTTTTCAAGGATAGAAGTAGAAAAACCCTGTTCAAGCGTTGTATCTTCTCCCCAAACTTGATTATTTTTTCTGTTTCTATAGAAAAACTCTATCTCTCCACTGCCAAAAATTTCGCATTCCAGATAATTTTCACCTCTAGACCAAGTATACATAAAATTGTTGTCTTGGCCGGGACAAGCATCTGGTACTTCTAGACATAAATCCTTGTCAGAAAAATACTTGCTTAAATACTTCCAGACTTCCCATGAATAATTGATGACAGTTATTGTAAAACAAGAGTCGTCACTTTTGGTTACTTCAGATTTGAGAGATTCAATGAATCTTTCAAGTCTATCTTCTTCTTTTCTGTATTTGATCAGTTTTCTGATATACTCTGGTTCCTTGATTGATTGATTGACTTTTTCAATTGTTTTGTCTAATTCTTTTCCTTCCTCACTTACAGATTGAGAAGGAAAAAGAGTCTGAAATCTATTGTTTTTGGATAAAATAGCATTTTTGTCTAAAAAAGATATAGTCATTATTGTATTAACTCTCTTAGCTTGTGTGTGATGCAGGCTTCAAAAATTTGATTTTTTCGAACGCGAAACTCATCCAATAGATTCCAATGAATACTATCATCTACAGAGAAAGTTGAAGTGCAAAATAAGTCAATATCCAATATTACAGAAACAAAATCGTCTTGAGAGGGTGGAATAATTGCTTCATTTAATAGAAGAGTTGCATTCAAGTCGTTTTGTGGAATCTGTAACTGCATGAAATAACTAGTTACTCCCTGCAACATGTCATTTGATACTTCAGGAACAGTTCGCAAATAATCTTTGAAATTGAGAGTTTTAGAGGCCTCTAGGGGTAGATCTAGGCGATTAATATACCGCACTGCAATGCGCTCAATACTTTTGGGTTGGGCGGCTTGTCTATATAGTTCCCATAACCGCTTAGCTTCGTTTCGTAGGGTTTCCCAATTCTTGTAGGGTTTTAACTGGCTAAGTGTAAAGCCATCTAAACGCGCTTGAAACACTTGCTTCCCATTGGCACTGATGAATCTATAACCTGAAGGTGATTGAGTAGCTGTAGCTGTGACTTTTGATCCTGTTTGCTGAAACTGCCCTTGAGCAACTACGATCTCTTCATATTCTGGGTAATCTATTTCAAGGCTGGGTCGTAGACCCTGAAGGGTCTTCAGACCACTTTCGCCCATAGGAAGAATTCGTAAGTCCACTAGGGCTTCCGTAATAGGGGCATTGCTATAGTGTCTTGTTTGTGTCATATCAATGATCTTAGACGTCATAGACGACAAAAACAGATCGAACGTACATAAAAATATATAGCCTGCTACCTAATCTAGCGATTGTCCAGAAGACACCTACCAGCTTATGCTTCTGTTTTGCATTGTGCCAAACAAGTGATGGGCCAAAAATTGAGAGACATAGCAGAATTGCCGTGGGCTTACGCAAAGGAAGTCAGGCTGTGACCCCCAAAGGCAGGCGCTCTGCCAGAGTCCGTGAAGAAGCAGAACAGTTTGAGTTGCCATTCTAGGACTTTTTTTAGCGAGCAAGTGAATTCTATTGAGGTTATCTGTCTCGCTAAGAAACGTTGGTCATTCGTGAACCTGGTGAATTAGCGATCGCCCGAATCGTAGGCAAGTTGCAATTCCGGCTCGCTCGGAGCATTGAGAAACTGTTCGAGTAATTGCTCTGCCACAAGGGCTTCATTGTCCCAGGGGTCGAAATCAATAATTTCGCGCGAAACCCATTGTTCAAAACCACGGTAGATGCCCATGAGAAAACCGGGCAGCCAAGTTTCTCTATATTCTTGATCTTGCTGAGACATGCTTAACAACCCGATTTTTCAAAGGTGGAGGACAGAATTGAAAGAACTTTAAAGGCTCAAAGCTGCGAGATTCTAGTTTGGAAAACAAGCCTTGAAGTAAGTTCAGCTCAAGCGCTTGGTCAAGACATAACGTGTTTTCGCAACCCTTAAATATAAAATGTCATTTTTTATACCGTAAAGAATCGGTATTGTTACGGATATTGAGTTTCAGGCCTAAAAAGGCAATGTGTTTAAACCCTGACATTTTGTCTTAGAGTTTATAAATACTCATTTTTAGAGCCTCAGGGCAATAGTTGAAGAGAACATTAAATTCCTTCAAAGTCACATTCAAGAAGATTAAAAATCTTTAAATCATGAAACTGCCAATGGAAAAGTTGCCCAGAGATGAAATCTTTAGCTAGCTCATTCTGCTTGGAGTTATAGTTGATCTCTTTAAGGCAGTATTTGCTGTTGTCGCCACTCCTGCTGGCGTTGTTGCTGCTGTTGTAGCCATTGATGTTGCTGTTGTTGCCATTGCTGCTGTTGTTGCTGCCATTGGTGTTGCTGCTGCTGCCACTGCTGTTGCTGCTGTTGGATCTGCTGTTCCATTCGATCTGTTTGTGGCAATGGTTGCAACGGTGGTTGTGGTACTCCATCTTGCGGTGTGTCAGAGTTCTGCACCAGAATTTTATGAGCGCTAGAGCGCAAACTGTGGGCAGCATCTGGTTGCATACTGATGCCCCAAAGCCGACTATTTACACTCTGACTGGCCTCAACATTTCGGCTCTGTAGATTGAAAGCTGTCACGCTGATGCACAGAAAAAGGCAATAGATTTTTAAGGCAGAATAGCTCATCACCGAAGCTACACCTAGCAGTAGAGAAAGGCGCTTATATTCGATCCTAGCAATTCCTATTGAGGTGCAACTCTATCCATTGATGTTGTCATGGTAGAGGTTAAAGCCTTGCTTGCTCTTCGCGACAGGCGATCGCCTCCAACTCAGACACCACCTGTTCTAGCGCATCCAGCATTGGTAGCTCACCCGCTGCTCTAAACGCCTCCACCAAGGCTCGGTAGTACCACAGCGTCCCTTCCTTGCCGCCCTTGAATCGTTCCCATAATGCATCCCCAATCGCCTGAAAATCCTTCAGAATCGCTTGGGCATTGTGCAGCTTATCGCAGGCGGATACAAACCGAATCGAAGCTGACTTGTGGGCGATGCTGGCAATGTAGCGCTTCTTGCGCGCTTCCCAAGGGGGTTTGGGTGTTTCTACCGCATCTGTGCAACCTTCTACAATCGCCAGAACCTCTGGCCCATATTTCTCCAGAATCTCAATACGGGTCAGTCCGTCGCGTCCTTGGTCTTCCAGGGCATCATGCAACAAAGCGGCGATCGCCTCTTCTTCAGTGGCACCGTATTTCAGCGCAGTAATCGACACTGCCACAGGATGCGCAATGTACGGAATCTCAGTCCCTTTACGCACTTGGTCTTTGTGCAACCATGCCGCATACTCAAGGGCCTCATTGTAGCGAGCAGTTAACATCGGTGATGCTCCGTAAAAGACTCAATCGGAGCTCCAGGGATGTGGCATAGGATGTGTTGCGGTTACTTCTCTCCCCCTGAAGCCTACTTGCGATCAGTGTATCGTTCGGATCTATGAGCCTAAGCTCCCACACAGCTTGCACTGCCCTTATCCGTAAAGGATTGCCCCTCAATCGGAAGGAATTCCCAATCGTAGGATTTGTCACGCAACGTGAATTTAATCACGCCGAAGGTGTCCGAATTCCACACTTCACTTTGAGGTTGCTTCTCGGCGATCGCCCGTAATTCCGCACCACCCGTTCCCACTACAAACTGACGAATCCCCCGTTTAGGGTCGGCTTTGCCAGACGGTGTTTGGGGTGCAAAGCGCTCATAGTTGTGTTCATGACCATTAACCACGACATCCACGCCTGCATCATAGAGCGTTTGCCAAATATCCTTCATCTTTGGATCATTGCCATGAACACCGGAACTAAAGACAGGGTGGTGCCAATAGGCAAGGGTACAAGCAGCTCGGTTGGCTGCTAAATCTGCTTTCAGCCACTGTTGCTGGGGTGAACCCGCTTGGGCATCTATATTGCTATTGAGCGCGACAATATGCCACTTGCCTAGGGTATAGCTGTAGTAACCTTGGTTGGCAGAACCCGCTCTATCCCCAAAATAAGCGTAGTAGGGCGCAGCTTCCGGCGAGTAGTAGTCGTGATTGCCGGGGGTGGGATAGGTTCGTGATTTAAAGGCTCCCCAGGTTGGCTCATAGCATTTCTGGAACTCTTCTGTGGTGCCACGCGGATAGGCGTTATCGCCGGTTGTAAAGACTGTGCCAGGAATTGAATTGATGAGCTTAGCGGTTGCTGTATCGTTTTCATTGGTACAGGTTGCAATATCCCCTGCTCCCACAAAAACAGGATCGGTTGAGTTGTTGCTTAAAGGATCT
>DATNQK010000164.1:0-1735 GCA_036704065.1 Stenomitos sp. | reverse complement strand
GAGCGTTAGCTCGGTAGCATTTATTCAGAAGAAAGTTAGAAAATGAGAACTATTTCAATAACTATTGTTGGGTACTTATTTTTTTTCTGGCAATTCCCTTTATATGCACTTCCTGGAGATAGTGTAGAGGTTGCGATTCAGCGATTTAACAGAAATCAGTTGTCAAGTAATGCTCTGTTTAGTCCTTGGAAACTTGGTGATACGATTGTACATTATGTAAGCAATATTAGCTATAAAAATAATGTTCTAAATGTCGATATTCGCATACCTGAAAGAAATGGTCATGCTTTTGAAGATATTGTTGAATCATTCAATATTGAAAATTCTTCGATTGGATCAAAACTAAAACAGTCAGACTATAATTTACGAAAAGACGACATATTATTAAATATTATTGAAGGACTATGGGGTGATCAAATTACTCAAGATTTTAGTAAGTCTCGTTTTACAAACAGATACATAAATACATTCAGAGGACAAAGTTTTAGTACACTATATAAAGGTGAAAAATTTGGTTATTCAGCGAGATACTATTCAACTTACTCAGCATCTGCAAGAAAAGAATTTTCCTTTAATTTTGTAGTTTCTTCTTTACGGGACTGGAAAATATTTCAGTTGTCTTTAGATACAGAATAACTATGAAAAATTTGAAAACTCTGTGTGAAGATGGTCATAAGCTAATCGGGTCGAGGAAGGCATTTAACCTTCCTCTCCCATTTACGAAAAGATCTCCTATCGTTGCAACACCCTCGCCTGACTCTGAACACGCTCCTGCTTGGGCTGCGACTCTAAATGAATCTTGCCTTGGGAATGCTCAACAAGCTGCTCAAACGCTTTGTCCGCAGCCCTTTGCCCCTTAGACTCTACAGCCTCCTTATAAACAGGATCATGGCCCTTCACCATTTCCATCACTTGCTCTTTAGTTGCCCCTGAGCGGAAAGCATTCGCTACGACCTCAGAAGTCCGACGCATCCCTTCAGCAGTCACTCCCTTAGAAGCATTGTTGTACAGCAATTCTCCAGGGGATTGAGGGGTTGTTACTTCCACTTTCGCAGCAGGCTTGACCAGACCTAACGAATCCACCAAGACTTGCCCATCCTTAACATGCAGCAGGATATTTCCACCCTGTGAGATTTTAACCGTGCCCTTGAGTGCCGCTGGATCGCTGAGCGCAAGCTTAATCGCTTCTGTCTGCTCTGGTGTCAGCTTCGAGCGCTCGATATTCCCTTCCTTCATCTTGAAGACAACGGCTTCATTAATGTGGATCTGGAACCGTCCCGTATTAATGCCACGCTGAGCCAGCATCTGTTGCACCGTGAGGGCATAGTCTTCCGTTTCCCTATCCGCCTTTGCTTTCGGCTTAACCGCAGCTTCAGGAGCTTCTTCAGCAATCGCTTTTACTGGGGTAGGTTCTGGTTCCACGTTCTTCATCTCAGGCGAACCATTAAGACTTTCTTTCGGATCTATTGGGTCAATGACCTTCGCGTCAGGTGAACCATTGAGGCTTTCTCTCGGATCTGTCTGGTCGATGACTTTGGCACTCGCGTCTCGCATTGCTTCCACAGATCGGTCCTCGCTCACTTGATTTGATTGAGGCGTTAGCTCACCTCTTTGAATACTGGCCTTGATTTCTCGCTCTAGCTCACGCTTGAGGCTCTTTAACTCTGCTTCCATCCCGCGTACTAAGTCCGACTGTAGAAAGCTAGGCATTTTATTCTCTTTGGCATGTTGATAC
>DATNQK010000163.1:0-2872 GCA_036704065.1 Stenomitos sp. | reverse complement strand
GGGGGCGGAGGGGGGATCAAGTGCAAAGTTTTTAGCTTTTCAAGCATCCTCTTAGGATTAATTCATGCCAAACAGGCTTGAGATTCTTAGGGGTACATCATCAGGTGGAGTCAAACAAATGGCGCAATTTAGTCGGTCTTGGTGGGGTCAACGCTTCATTGCTGAGCTAGAAAAAATTGTGGATCCAGGTCGCTTAAGTCGCGGTCGTTCCTATGCTCGCAACGGCAAAATTCTCCATTTCGATATTAAAGATGGGATTATTACTGCCCATGTGCGCGGCTCTGTGAATCCTTACTTTGGTGTTTATAAAGAACCCCTCTACACCACCGTCCTAGAATTCAAAACCATTAGTGCTGCCAACTGGTCAGCGGCGATCGCCTATATTGCCTCCAAAGCCAGCCTCATCTCGCGGCTGATGCTCAACGAAATGCCCGACACCATCGAAGACGCCTTTGCTAAACTCGACTTGCACTTGCTGCCCCATCGCAAAGACGACTTCAAAACCGACTGTTCTTGTCCTGACTGGAGTAATCCTTGCAAACATGTTGCGGGGGTTTACTACCTCCTCGCTGCCCAACTCGACCAAGATCCCTTCTTGCTCTTTGAACTGCGAGGCCTTTCGCGTAACGCTTTACACGCAGAACTGGCTAAATCGCCCCTTGGTCAAGCTCTCTCCGCCGAGATAACCCTGGAACCAACAGCGCCTGTGGCCGATAGCAGTTATTTTGCAAAGCCAACCTTACAAACACCTGCGGCAGTTCCCAGCTTAAAAGAGTACTGGCAGGGTGCCAAACGACTGCCTGCCACCTTGGATGCACCCCAGCCCGCTAGCGTTCCGGCGATTCTCATCAAAAAGCAAGGCGACTGCCCCGCTTTCTGGCCCAAAGAGGCTTCTTTTATCGAGACGATGGAAGAAGTCTACAAGCGCGTGAGAACGAAAAATTCGCAGCTTTTTTAAGTCTTGGCTCTCTCTGCCGCGTCATGACTGCGGTTGCCCAGGGCTAAACCTGGTAATACTCTCGGTACCAGCCCACAAACTTACGAATGCCTTCTGCAATGGGCGTGGAGGGTTTGTACCCTACGTCGGCTTCTAGTTCGGTAATGTCTGCATAGGTGGAAACCACATCTCCCGGCTGAAGCGGCAATAGGTTTTTCTGCACTTCCCGCCCCAGTTCAGATGCGATCGCCTCAATGAAGTCCAGCAATGCTACAGGGGTGTTGTTGCCGATGTTGTAAATTTTGTACGGTGCAGATAGGGTTTGCGTTTCAGGGTCGAGGTGTTGCGTAGGTAAGTGGTGCATCACACGTACAATGCCCTCAACCACATCATCGATATAGGTAAAGTCACGCTGCATGCGACCGAAGTTATATACATCGATGGGTTTGCCCTGCAAAATCGCTTGCACAAACTTAAAGTAGGCCATATCTGGTCTACCCCAAGGCCCGTACACCGTAAAAAAGCGCAGTCCGGTGGTGGGGAGGTTATACAGATGGCTGTAAGAATGGGCCATCAATTCATTCGCTTTCTTTGTGGCGGCGTACAGCGAAATCGGATGATCGACGCGATCCTCAACTGCAAAGGGAATTTTTTGGTTGGTGCCATAGACCGAACTGGAAGAGGCGTAGACCAAGTGCGGTGTTTTGTGTTGCCGCACCGCTTCCAACATATTGGCAAACCCCACTAAGTTGCTATCCACATAGGCAAATGGGGCTTCTAGGGAATAGCGCACCCCCGCTTGAGCGGCTAAGTGAACCACACGGTCGAATCGATGGGTGCCAAACAGATCGAATAGCCCTTGGCGATCGCTAACATCCAAGCACTCAAAGGTAAACGACGCATGTGGCAACAGGTGTTCTAGCCGATCCTTTTTTAACGCAACCTCGTAGTACGCATTCAAATTGTCGATGCCAACAACCTGAAAGCCGTCTTGCAAAAGACGTTGCGCCAAATGGAAACCAATAAACCCTGCTGCGCCTGTAATTAATACTTTCATTGAATTGAGGGCCAAACCTTTTAATCGCTGATTATACCTGTCGCATTTGTTCCGGCATTTGCTCCAGGATGACGGCTATATTTTTGCAAAAGACAAGCCCATGCAGTTTCGGCGTAGAAAACTCAGCCTCGCAAGGGCTAAGAACCATTGCATCAAAATCCCCTGCCCGATTTGGGCAGGGGTGAACTGTGGGGTCATACAGTCCCATCAGATAGCAGAACCCTTGTGGGAACGCTGACACCTAGCCGCGTTGATACCAGTAATAGGTGGCCATCGGAATCACAGTCGCCAGCACCAACAGCACAATCACAATAATGCCTGCGCTGCGATCATCGGTGTCTTCGGCCTTGGTAAAGGTACTTTCTACTTCAGCCACCTTAATTTCAGGAGGGCCAGGATCTGGCTGTCCCGAAAGGACTAGAGACAGTCGATTCGCGGCATCGAGCAGTCCTTGGTTGTAGTTGTCCTCGCGGATGGGAACCAGCAGCGTTTCAGATGCGACACTTTGGGCAACGTCATCAGAAAGTAAGCGCTTAACCCCTTCGCCCGTGCGGATACTCGATGTATTGGTTTGGGTATCGAGTAAAAGTAAAGCTTGGTTGGCTTGAGCTTCAGGGGTCGGAAACCAACGGTCGAAAAGGCCATCCGTCAAAGTGGCAGCCGTTTGACCGTAGTCGAAGCGGCGAATGGTCACAAACCGAACTTCCATTCCGGTTTTTTCTGCCAACTGACTCAATTTTTTTTCAACGGCTCCCTGACTAAGAAGGCTCAGAACTTTGCCCTGATCGATCACCCAAGGATCGCTGCCTGCCTGCACAATGGGGATGTCGGCGACACCTGTGGCCAAGGCAACCCCAGAATTTAGGGGAAGCATACAT
>DATNQK010000162.1:0-2444 GCA_036704065.1 Stenomitos sp. | reverse complement strand
CTTTGCCTGTGGTTGTAGAGGGGTTCCCCACTGTAGCGGGGCAGCATTGCAAGCAGCAGTAGCAGTATCCGTCATCTTCGCGGTAGAGTCCTCAAGTAGGGTCAAAAGCCCATCCTACTCTGAGATTGTCTCAAAATCAGGTCTATCTTAGGGGATATCGTGTTAGCGAGGCATGGCCTGTGAGTTCGCTGAAATATTTACCCTGGCGATCGCTTTTCTTCGCATCGATTCTTGCCGTCATCGTCATGAAAGCCGTTGACTTAGTGGCCGCAAGCAGCTTAATCACCCTCCAGAGCACCGCCGCGATCGCTCAGCTCTTGATCACGCCAACCGGATTTATCTTCATTTTTGTCAGCGGTGGACTAGCCGTAGGGGCATTGAGTGTCGCATTCCTAGAAACCTTAGAGCGCAACCGTTCGGTCTATGTCTCTACCCTCTGGGCACTGGTACTCTGCCTCCTGATTAGCCTGTGGCTGGGATCGCAGTTGGCTTTACCAGGACTAGGTCTCGTACAATTGACCCAAGGGCATGGAATTAGTGCAGCATTAGGGGTTTTCTGGCGCGGCAAACGATATTGGCGTTAAACTTTATCCAAATTTCGCTTGTTCTTAATCGTATTCATGCATACCATAAATTCTGTGGCGTTAAGTTTACGCTCTAAACAAGCAGGGTCTATTCGGTATTTAGACGCGGGACTGGCACCATCAACCCGTAGCAACACGGGCAATTCCATTTTTCATTGGCTTCCATCTCACGCCTTGGCGAATCGTCCCTCCCACAGACTTACACCTCGCTATTCCCCCTCATCTATACGCATACGTATAAGTCAGTCACAGTCTAGCTGTTAGGTTTTTTACCCCAAATGCCTATCCTAAGAGTATTTAACAATAAGGGTCCCGTCAGACTTCACAAGTGCAGGGCATCGCTGTTTCAAGGCTGAACCATACCTAATCGCTTGGCCTTTGAAGCGTCCTACAAACCCTACTTTTCAACTGCAGGACATCTTCCATTGCGCTAGGAAGCCGTAAAAAGGACTGAAGTCTTTCTCGTGATTGAACACTTGAGAATTTAATTTTTTTATATTCAAATCGGGAGTCATTGCATGTCCGAGCAGTACGCTTTTGCCATCGGTTTTGATTTTGATTTGCCGCATCATGATTCCGAAAAAGGATCCGAACCAGTGGGACAGGAAGTTTACGGGCAAGTTGCGACAGCGCTTGTAGAGGCCGGACTACCCCCCCTAGATTCCGATCGTTGGGACGAATTTGGCCAAGGTCGTATTTTTTGGGGCACCAAGGCTGAGTGTGATGTTGCCCATCAAGTTCTCTCTCGATTCAATCTTTATATCCAAGAAGAGCGGAACTTAGAGCCTGGATATTACGCCAAAGAAAGCGAGACGTACTACGTTGATGCTGCCGGACAGATCTACGTCGTCCCCCCAGAATCGCAAATAAACGGCGACTTGAGCACTGTTGCGAGTATTCCACTCGATGCCTATCGCCTTAAAACCATTGACGCGGCAAGAGCAGTGGCAATGCAACAAGCGCTACATGCAAGTACCCCCAGCGAATCGGCTTTAGAAACACCCAATGGGGCCAGCACCGAGGCGCAAAACGAAACACCTCAAGTTGATCTGGAAGCCTACACTGCACTGCAAGCTCAACTAGAAACACTGAGGGCCGAGCACAATGCACTTCATCAATCACTCGCGGCCAAAATTGAACCAGATATCTATGCAGGGTTGCAGCAACAGTACAACCAACAACTGCAACAGACAGAAACCCTCCAGCAACAGATCACAGCACTAGAAAACGAACTAGCCGGACTCCAGACCAGCCTTGCAGGGAAGATCGATCCCGAAGCGCATCAAGCAGTACAGGCACAGCTTGCACAGCAAACGGAACAGGTGGAAGCCCTAAAAGCCGAACTGCAACAACTCGCTTCAACCCCACCTGAACCGCAAGGGCCCGATCCGCAGGTACAGGTGCTAGAGCAGCGACTGGCTCAAGCAGAAGCCCAAACGGTTCATTGGCAGCAAAAAGCGGAACAGGCTGCTGATCCCGAAACGATGTCTCAGTTGCAGACTAAGTATGATGCACAATCGGTGCAGGTCATAGAGTTGCAACAATTCATCCAACGACTTGAACAACAGCTTCAGGAAACAACGAGCAAAGCGGCCCAAAAAGTTGATCCAGAAAAGTATCAAACACTCGTGGCAGAACTCAGCGATCAAAAGGCCTTAACGGAAGATTTAAGGAAAACGGTTCACCAACTCGAGCGAGACCTTGGGGAATGGCAAACGGTGGCCGAAGCCAAGGTGGATTGGGCAGAACACCAAGCCCTACAACGTGAGCTGCAACAATTGAGAAGTCGGCCTAAAGGATTTTGGGCTAGACTCTTTGGCCGTTAAACAACCCTCTAATTCGCCTGATCAGCAAAGGTAA
>DATNQK010000161.1:0-1842 GCA_036704065.1 Stenomitos sp. | reverse complement strand
GCGAATCTTTGAATACGAAGGTGGTGACAGGGGATGCTCCTGCAACCAGCATTCTTAAGGAAGCACGACGCGGTTACGACCTTTTGGTTCTGGGGGCTACGGATCGTCGTGCCCCTGGCAGTTTATTTAATGTGTTGGTGGATCAGGTGGTTCAGGATGCGCCCTGTCCTGCCATGATTGTGAAATCCAGTATTGGCTTTGAGGTTGGAAGCTCGGCCCCAACGGTGTGTCAGCGCCTCAACCATATCCTGGTGCCAACGAGTGGCACTGAATCGAGTCGCTATGCCGTAGAGGTGGCCAGCACTATTGCCGCGCAGACGGGGGCGCAAATCACTTTAATGCATGTGATCAATCAGCCTCAGTATGAGTTTTTTCTATTTGAAGAGCAAACCCTCAATACAGCCCGAGATGTGGGACGGCAAATTTTAGACCGACAACTGGCGATCGCCGTTCAACTGGGGGCGCGGGTGCAGCCTCGCATTCTAGAAGGGTTGCCGGAGCGAGAAATCTTGAACTTCGCTCAATCTGAGCAGGTGGATCTGATTGTTTTAGGGACGAGTGCTCGGATGGTTACAGGACGTATTTTCTTTGGCCATCGCGTCGATGCCATCTTGAACAAGGCCAGTTGCCCCGTCGCGTTACTCAGCATTCCGTAGTCACCCACCATAGGGCAAAAAAATTGTGTCATGGTTCAAGCCAAGACACAAACCTATCGCAGATCCAAGAACGAACAAATTGTATCTGCCCCTAGCTGAAGCGAGAGTCGGTTGTGTGTTTTATCGCCCCAACCGCTTCCCATCTTTTTTGCCGTATCGGCACCAAGCAGCACCATTCCATTAAGGTTTGGCACTTAGAAACAGGGGATCTAGTGACGGTCATGGAAGGACGTACCAACACCGTTACAGCCTTAGCCTTCAGTCCAGTGCATCAGCTCTGGGTTAGTGGCAGCCACGACCGAACCTTACGGTTGTGGTGTTAAGAGACACTGGGAAGAAGACTGGACAAAATTTGGAGCAGAAATAAGGCCAGGATAGGCGAAAAATCCATGCCGCCCAAGGGGGGCAGTAAGGAACGGAACAGGTTGAGGTACGGGTCTGTGAGCTGGCTCAGCACCGAAAACGGTGAGCTACTCCAATTCACATTGGGAAACCAGGTCAGCAAAACCCGCAAGAGCACCAGTACCGTATAAATTTTAATAAATAGGCCTAGACCACCGCCTAGAACCGAGATCACCTCAGACGAACCCATTGTTTCCACGTGTACGTAAAATCGTTTTCTTAGTCTAGTCTACCTGGGCCTAGACTGTCTGAACCCAGGTTAACGTTGCATTCGCCCGTTACAGATCTTGGGGGACGTTGTTGCCATTGACCTTACTTAACTGTTGCCGTGCCTGGTCGATGGCTGCATTGAGTTGAGAAATTTTGTCTTCTAAGCTCTGGCGCGATTCTTCAATCGTGGATTCTTCGGGGGAATTCAGCATACGCTGCCGGATGCGTTTAAATTGTTCCTTGGCCAAGCCCGCTGGTCCGCTCTCCAATGCGTCGGCTTCGTCGGTCTCGGCTTCGGCTAGCTTTCCGGCTAACCAGGTTCCTACGAGGCCACCCACGACGGCACCGAACACAGTACCTGCGAGAAACCCTCCTGCAAAGCGATCGCCTTGATTACTCATGAATTCTCTGTTGAGTTGCACTACTCTCTAGCTTACTGCGGAACTTAAAAATCTTTAATCTATGCTTGCAAATCAATGGCGGTGCAATTGCTTAGGTTTCTGGTGAATTTTGAGCGTTTTGTAATCTCGATGATGGTGCCGAAGTTCTGTTCTCCAGCGACTTGAACCGTGAT
>DATNQK010000160.1:0-9510 GCA_036704065.1 Stenomitos sp. | reverse complement strand
GACACGGTTTGCCATGCTCCATAACGGTCGGGTAGGTCTCGCCAAGGTGCACCTGTTCGCAGAATCCACAAAATACCATTGATGAGGGTGCGATGGTCATTGGCGGGTCGTCCACCCTTTGGACTTGCGCTTGGCAACAGTGGTTGTAATCGTTGCCATTGTTGATTGGTTAAGTCTTTGCGTGAGATTGGATTGCGTGCAACCAATGTCAATTTGTTCTTCCTATGATGTGACTAATTCCATTTTAGCTCTCAGTTTTAAAACACGCCCTAGCGTTTGCTGGCTGTGGAGGATACTCGGATGCGAGTCCTGAGAAGCAGCAACTCTCATTTGTGAATTTGAGAAGCCCTCGCTACAGCGCAGCTTAGCGGTGGGAGTTGTCACTAATCAAGCTCTCTAAGCAGCGAAATGACGAGAACAGCAGCTACAAGAAGTTTGAGCGCTCACCAAGGATTGCATCTCAATTTGACACTCAACTTCATTAGATCGCCGTAGTATTTTGTTCCAGGCAAGGAGAACACAATCCAAAAATTTCCAGGGTGTGATAGAAAATCTTGAACCGAAGGGCGGTTGCCTGGGGCAACACCTGTTCATTTATCGGACAATGTTCTAAGGGCACCGAGGTTCCACACCTCACGCAAGTAGCATAGTGCTTCTCTTCAGACACCAAGCTATACACTGCTTCTCCATTCGGCAATGATCTGGATTGGACAATTCCCTGCAACTGAAAATGTTTCAGGGCACGATAAACAGTTGCTAAACCAAGGCGATGCTTTTTTTGTCGTAGCTCGGCATAGAGTGTTTGAGCAGACACTTCTGACTCAAGGGTTTTCAATACATTGAAAATAGTGGCCTGATGCGGAGTTAAATGGCTTAAAGCAGACATGGTCGTTCACTCAGGTTTTACTAAAACGTCCTTAAAACAGATATGATAATGATTATCATTTTAATTAATTAACTTTGTCTTTGCCAAGGTTATTGAGAGGTGTATGACATGACTTTGCGACCTCGTCGTCTCCGCAAGTCTGAGTCGATTCGCTGCATGGTTCGAGAAACCGTGCTTACAGTGCATGACTTAATTTATCCGCTCTTTGTGATGGAAGGAACTCATCAGAGAGTAGAAGTATCTTCTATGCCGGGTTGCTACCGTTATTCCCTAGATGAATTACTGAGGGAAATTGAAGATGCTCAAGCGGTAGGAATTGGGGCGATCGCCCTGTTCCCACTCATTCCCGACCATCAAAAAGATCCTCAAGCCACAGAAAGCCTTAATCCAGAAGGGTTAATTCCGCAGACGGTGAGAGCCATTAAGCAGCATTTTCCGGAATTAGTAGTCATCACCGACGTTGCCCTAGACCCTTACAGCAGTTTGGGGCATGACGGACTAGTGGATGAACAAGGTCGCATCCTTAATGACCCCACCGTTGAAGTGTTAGCAAAAATGGCACTCGTGCAAGCCGAAGCGGGTGCCGACTGGGTTGCACCTTCTGACATGATGGATGGTCGCGTGGGAGCAATTCGTAACGTGCTAGACGAAGCAGGCTATTGGGACGTGAGCATCCTGGCCTATTCCGCTAAATATGCTTCAGCCTACTATGGCCCTTTTCGCGATGCCCTAGAGTCGGCCCCACGATTTGGCGATAAGAAAACCTATCAAATGGACGCAGCCAATGCCCTTGAAGCGCTTAAGGAAGTAAATCTAGATATTGCCGAAGGGGCTGATATTGTGATGGTCAAACCTGCCCTAGCGTATATGGATATCATTCATCGCATTCGAGCTATAACCCATTTACCTATCGCGGCCTACAACGTGAGTGGCGAGTACGCCATGATCAAGGCGGCTGCGCAACGGGGCTGGATTGATGAAAAGGCCATGATACTGGAAACCCTAACTAGCCTAAAACGGGCTGGAGCAGATTTAATTCTGACGTATTTTGCCAAAGAAGCAGCACTGCTTCTACGCTAAGGTCTGCCTTAAGTCCACCTAGGTTTTCCGCTCAGGCAGTTGTTTCATCTAGATGCTCAAAGATTGCCTGATAAAAGGTCAAAACATGATGATCTTGGAGACGGTAAAATACATGCCGCCCCTGCTTACGAAAACTCACCAACCGAATGGCGCGCAGTGTTCTGAGCTGATGCGATACAGCAGATTCATTCATGCCTAGGGTGACCGCCAAATCCCCTACACACATTTCCTGATCAGCCAACATAGAAAGAATACGCAGGCGATTGGCATCAGCCAGAAAGCCTAGAAACTCCGACATACGTTGTGCTTTCTCAACTGTCAGCTTTTCAGGTTGAGGAGCGTTGGTAGGGTCTGCACCACGGGAATGGGGAACATCACAACACAGATCTTCCCCATCCTCAAAGGGTTGGACAATAGCCTTTTTCGTTGGATCGTCAGGCATTGAAAAACCGTATTAGATGTTATTTCTAAGCGCTGCAACCACAGCCTGTATGGCCACAGCCTTGACCTGCCTGATGACCATTGGCACAGGCTTCGCTACAGTAGGGCTTGCTATCTTTCATCACTGCATCTGCCAGTGAAACCACGCACAGACAAGAATCACAGGCGCATTTCATTTGCGTAACGGTAGACATATTTTGACTCCTTTGAGTTCTGCTAACAACTTAACATATGAACGGGCATTCATATATTAAGTTATGAGAAGTCTCCGGTGCCTAGACATTGTCTTTATTTGTGGGGTCTGAGGAGGTTCAAGCAGTTCATTAAGGGATTTAATGGATGTGACTCAGTAGATCGCGTCAAAATTCCCTGAGATGGGCTAAATAGTAGTGCGAGTAAAAACAAACTGGAGGACACCAGTACGATCATTGGTCCTGAAGGCAAGTTGTGATAGTAACTGAGGTAAACCCCTGAGAGACTGGCGATCGCCCCTAGAATAGCCCCTACAATCATCATCTGATGCAGTTCTTTGACGAACAAATAGGCGGTCAAGGCCGGACCCACAAGAAGTGAAATCACGAGAATCACACCCACGACTTGCATACTGGCAATAATGGTGAGCGTAATTGCAGCCATAAAGCCAACGTAAATCGTGTTAATGGGCAAGCCGATCGCCTGAGCACCCGTTTTGTCAAAGGTATAGAACAATAGCTCTTTATAGAAAAGTTTGATCACCAGCAGAATCAAGCCCGCAATGATGGCAGTTCGCTGAATATCATGGGGGGTCACACCCAAAATATCGCCGAACAGAAAACTATCCAGGTCGAGCTTGTTCTTCAAGACGGTAATTAGCGTGACTCCTAATGCAAAAAAGGATGAGAAAGTCAGCGCCATTGCGGCATCCGCTTTAATTCTGGTTTGCGAACGAATCCAGGCAATGAGAAAAGCACCCAAAATGCCAGAGCCAAAGGCACCGACTAGAATATCAACACCAAAAAAGAACGAGATGGATAATCCTGGCAAGACAGCATGGGCAATGACGTCTCCCAGTAAGGCCATGCGCTGCACAATCAAGTAGCTACCAACCACGGGACAAAGAATGCCAACTGATATACCAATGGCGATCGCATTTCGCATGAATTCATAGTCAAGCGGTTCTAGCAGCAGGTTGAGCATCGGATAGGGAAATAGAGAATTTAACAGAAAAAGGATAGTTCCAAATTTTAATGGAATGGCTTTCCCAAATGAGTTCCGTAAGCTTGACTCAAATTTTCAGAGGTCATCACCTGCTGTGGAGAGCCATCTGCAATGAGATAGGGTTTGGGGACAGGTGCAATAATGAACCCCTCCGCCCGACTTAGGCACCAAATCCAATAACACTTTGAGTAGCGTACTTTTTACCTGCACCATGGGGGCCAATAATCCCCACCAGTTCCCCTGGACGCAACTGGAAACTTATGGCATCAAGTCCACACACGCCTCGGTAATTGACAGCAAGCTGCTGTACCTCTAACATGAGAACCTTGAATGAGAATGGTTATCATTATAGACTGTCAATTGCAATTCTGAGACTGAAATCATGCAACTTTACCGTCGAGTCTGGGAAAGTACGTTGTTTGCTCTGGCTGTTGGTTTTCTCAGTGCCTGTGCTCCGTCCACCCCCACCAACCAAACGAGTCCAGATAATGCTATCAAGGTCAATGCCACTAGCAAAAATCTGAATGTGGTTGCAACCAGCAGTGTTCTGTGCGATTTAACCAAAGTGATCGCAGCTCAGACAACCAACCTAACCTGTCTGGTCAAAGCAGGAACCGACCCCCACGTTTATGAACCAACCCCCGAAGACCGCAGGGCGATCGAAGATGCTCAGTTGGTGCTGTACTCTGGCTATGACTTTGAACCGAGCTTGATCAAGCTCATCAAGGCCTCCACTAATTCCACGGCCAAAATTGCAGTAGCGGAAGTCGCAGTTCCCAAGCCCCTAATGGGTGAGCATGAGCATGGCCATGAAGAGCACGCCAAAGAAGAACAACATACTGCGGAGGAGAAAGAACCCGACCCTCATGTTTGGCATGATGCCAAACATGGCATTCAGATGGTGAAAGTGATTCAAGACAATCTCGCGAAAGCTGCGCCTGAAAATGCTGACCTGTACGCCAAAAATGCGCAAGCTCTGACCAATAAACTCACTCAGATTGATGATTGGATCAAGTCCCAGATAGCCAGCATTCCATCTACTTCTCGCAAGCTGATTACTACTCACGATGCCCTAGGGTACTATTCAGCAGCCTACAGCATTCCGGTGGAGGGAGCATTACAAGGTCTGAGTACCGATGAAAAACCTACTGCGGCACGGGTGAAAGAATTGGCGGATGAGATTAAGGCTAACAAGGTACCAACTATTTTTGCAGAAGTGTCTGTCAATCCTAAGTTGATTGAAATGGTGGCAAAAGAGGCAAACGTGACACTGTCAAAGCAAGAACTCTTTTCTGACGGTTTGGGCCAGGCAGGTTCTGAGGGTGATACCTATCCTAAAATGCTAGTGGCGAATACCAAGGCAATTGTTGAAGGGTTGGGTGGGCAGTACACCGCATTTCAGCCAAAGTGATTCACTAACCCAAGGAACAGAACCGAGGCAAGCCAGTTTCGCGATTAACCATTCCACCCGTGCGTTGAGGGCGATCGCCATTACGCGACTGTTGGTTTAGCCTCTGTTGTTGAGCTGATTACCATACCATCCGGCAAAATGGCCTAATACCGAAGTTGGCCATGGTTGAAAACTGTTAGGCATTGAGAGTGGCGGTGCGATTCCCACGAAAAGCGCCATCGGGATGTCCTGCAATACAGCCGTAGCCTTCTACAAGGGACTATCAAGCTTGAAACGCTCAGTCCGTGGGCAGAACATCTGACAGTTGGGACACAGAGATAACTTGTCCCATAGAATCTTGCAGTTGGTTCGTGATGGGAGCGAACTCAATAGCGATCGCCGAAAGAACAAAACTGCCCCCCAACAACAAGAGAGAAATACTTATTAGCAGACGACTGGAAGTACTCCCAGCCCTAATACCTCACACAATTTTAGAGTCAAAGTCAGTATCAAGTCTTAGCAACCCTTGCTGAAAATAGACAGAAAACTTAGATAAACGCTAGCTGCAAGCAGTTAGTGCATAGGAATACTGACAGACCGATGCACTTTTATCGGGATTAAGACCACAGTAAGTTTTAATTTTGGTATAATGATAATCATTATCAAATTTTACCAAAATGCAACCACAGCGGTTCATTAGCTCTCAAAGAGTGGGCAAATTGCAATGAGTTTGCTTTGTCGCTACACCAACACGACGGCAAGCGTTCAGATTGCTCGAATTACCGATCTGCCCAGTGGGTATTTTGAACGGGTTGTTTTTCCAGGTGTTTGTTTGCTATTTGAAGCGCCAGCAGGAACGCATTTGGAAATTCACACCGCAACTATGGTCAGTGCCATTATGTCAGACCGGATTCCTTGCGATCGCCTTGCCGTTCTAGAAGAACATTGCCTTGCATTTAGGCAAGAAAGTGACCTCACGGTACCTGCGGAACATCAGCTTGCAGTTCAGATCGTTGAGCTGTTTTACCCCCAGTATATTTTTAGGAGAATTTGAGGATGCCTAACCCAACACCTGACCCTACCCTAGAGCTACCAAAGCGGGGAATGTCCGTCACCATCATCACAGGATTTTTGGGCAGCGGTAAGACCACGCTGCTGAATCATATTTTAGAAAATCAGCAAGACTTAAAAATTGCAGTCTTAGTGAATGAATTTGGCGACATCAACATTGACAGTCAGCTTTTGGTTTCTGTCGATCAAGACATGGTGGAACTCAGCAATGGCTGTATTTGTTGCACCATCAACGATAGTTTAGTGGACGCCGTCTATAACGTCCTTGAGCGTCGCGACAAGATTGACTACATGATTGTTGAAACGACAGGCGTTGCCGATCCACTCCCCATTGTTCTCTCCTTCTTGGGCACTGACTTGCGAGATGTGACCCGCATTGACTCAATTCTGACCCTGGTGGATGTTGAAACCTTTACACCAGAACACTTTGGCAGCGAAGCCGCTGAAAAACAGATTACCTACGGCGATATTATTGTCCTCAACAAAACCGATCTGGTACCTGCCGCCAAGGTGAACGAGTTAGAAGCTCAAATCCGTGCGGTTAAAGAGGGGGCACGAATTTTGAGATCTGAATTCGGCAAGGTGTCTCTGCCTTTAATTTTAGATGTCGGGCTGTCTCAGCCAGAGTCCTATGCGACTGATGTAGCCCCCGCCGAAGATCACCACCATCATCACCACGATGAGCATCATCATCACCACCATGACCACCACCACGATGAGCATCACCATCATTCTCACCATCTGGAAAATGATGGATTTATTTCAGTGTCCTTTCAGAGTGATCACCCCTTCTCTCTGATGGCCTTTCAGAATTTTTTAGATTTTCACTTGCCAGATGATGTATTTCGAGCCAAGGGGCTGCTCTGGTTCAAAGAAAGCCGTCTGCGGTATATCTTTCAGCTCAGCGGCAAACGCTACGACATGAAAACCGATGAGTGGCCTTCCACTCCAGGCAACCAGTTTGTGCTAATTGGCCGCAACTTAGATGCTGACAAACTGAAGGCTGACTTAAACAACTGTCTCGATCTAACTGTGAGTGGGTTTGAGGCGGCTATTTACGCTTGAGCCAAAGCTTAAGTTCAATCCAACTGTCCTAGTGCTGTCCTAATACTGTCTTAATTTGGAAACTTAGAATTTCATGACCTTACCAAACCTGACTCAACGGTCTAATGCTGAAAGCCTTGAGCTATCTTTGAAAACACCTGCTCAGCCCCCTGTTTCTGAGGCAGAGATGATCCAAGCGGTTCGCACCCTACTGATAGGGCTCGGCGAAGATCCAGATCGTGAAGGTTTACTGGACACCCCTAAGCGGGTTGTGAAATCGCTGAAATTTTTGACCTCTGGCTATCAGCAATCGCTAGATGAGCTGCTGAATGGTGCAGTCTTTACCGAAGACACCCATGAAATGGTTCTGGTGCGCAACATTGATTTATTTAGTTCCTGTGAACACCATATTTTGCCAATTTTGGGTCGTGCGCATGTGGCATACATCCCCAACGGCAAGGTGATTGGACTCTCTAAAATTGCCCGTATTTGCGAAATGTACAGTCGTCGCCTCCAGGTACAGGAGCGCTTAACCGCCCAAATTGCTGATGCACTGCAAGGGATACTAAAACCTCAAGGGGTTGCTGTCGTGGTGGAAGCCACCCATATGTGTATGGTGATGCGCGGGGTGCAAAAGCCGGGATCTTGGACAGCAACGAGCGCCATGCGTGGAGTCTTTGCAGATGATGCCCGTACTCGTCAAGAATTTATGAGTCTCATTCAGCACAATCCTGCTTCGCGTTGAGCACAGGTGCCCCATGTTCGAGAAACCTAAAACCCCTGAAGCTAAACTTCCCGTCACAATTATCACGGGCTTTTTAGGCAGTGGTAAAACCACTCTCCTAAATCACATTCTGGCGCATGCAGGCGATCGCAAAATAGCAATTTTGGTGAATGAGTTTGGAGATATCAACATCGACAGCCAGTTCCTTATTGCCCTCGATCAGAACATGATCGAACTCAGCAACGGCTGTATCTGTTGCACCATCAACAACAACCTGACAGAGGCTGTCTGGCGAATTTTGGCACGGCGAGATCAGGTGGACTATCTCGTGATTGAAACAACGGGCGTGGCTGACCCGTTGCCCATTATGCAGACCTTTTTGGCATCGGAGCTATGGAGCTTTACCTGCCTGGATGCAGTATTGGCTGTTGTGGATGCTGAAGCCTTTACCCCAGAACATTTTGAGAGCATAGCCGCTCTCCGCCAAGTGGCTTATGCTGACATCGTGCTCCTCAACAAAACGGACTTAGTGAACGACTCACAGATTCTTGCGTTAGAAGCACACATCCAAACCATTCGCCAGAATCCGCGCATTCTATATACTCAGTTCGGGAATGTTCCCCTTTCCCTCATTCTGGATGTGGCGATACAGAGTTCGGTAGCCAGTAAAAGTAGTCCTAGCCATGCCCATACCCATGCTCATCATCATGCCCATTCCGACCATTTAGAAGCAGACGGGTTTATGACGGTTTCCTTTGAGAGCGATCGCCCCTTCAAACTCAAGCGATTCCAGGAATTTCTAGACTATCAACTCCCCGCTGAAGTCTTCCGTGCAAAGGGCGTGCTTTGGTTTATGGAAAGCCCAGATCGCCACTTGTTCCAACTCAGCGGTAAGCGCTTTAGTTTGCAAGACGATCCATGGAGTAGCCAGCCCAAAACCCAATCCATTTGGATTGGTCGCAACTTAAACCCACCCCAACTTCGGCAACAACTTTCTGATTGTTTACTAGAGGTATCCCATGCATGACGATGTCCAATGGCTTGAACAGCTTCACTTGAAAAGAAAGACCTCATTCCGAAATCACTCAAGCCCCCCAGGATAGCAATGGTCTAAGCCAAACCACAGGATGGCTAGTTGATCTGTTTTGCAAACCCCTTTCCAGATAGTGTTTGAGACCAAACCAATAATTCTCCTTCGCTCCCCCCTGCGGCTAAAGACGTCCCCTGAGGATGCCAGCTTAGACAGGAAAACCCTTGGCTTGCACTCGTCAGTTTGTACGTAAGGCGCTGTGCATTCTGCCAAAGGCTCACTAACCCATCCGCACCGGCTGAGGCGAGATGTTGGGTCTGAGGCTGAAATGCGATCGCCGCTACAGTCTGGCGATGACTCTCCAACACACGCTCTTTCCATCCTAAAAATGGATTGATATCTCGTTCCCAAATGACAATGCCCTCTACACTAGCAGAGGCTAATAAGGGATTGGAATGGTTTGCCAGCAATGGTGACCAGGCAAGGTGGCGAACTTTGCCTGGAAATCCACTCATCACCCAAGGGTTCCTGCTAGGTCTGTTGTCTTGCCATTCAAAGACAGTAATGGTGCGATCCAGATTGCCCGAGGCCAGGTAACGACCATCGGGCAGGACGACGGCGGTCATAGCAGGCGAATCCTTCCGGTG
>DATNQK010000159.1:0-1872 GCA_036704065.1 Stenomitos sp. | reverse complement strand
CAGCCCACAATTTCAGCAACAGTAACTGCGCTTAGCTTGCCCCTATAGATTGCACGAGCACTGCCTTTGAGTTCTAAATAAAGATCGCTTTTAGGGGGAGTGGCTGGCCAAGCTACACCAATAGCATACGGATCGATTCTGCTTACCTGACTCTTGCCCCCCACGTGAAACTCATCTTTTCTAAAATCTCTCGTCTTTGTGCGATGAATTTGGCTTCGGTTATTTGAAGAGGAATCTTTACCTGTAGCAACAAATCCAAGTGCTGTTACTTGGCCACATTTTTCATCTAAATACATTGGGTTAATTGCCGGATGGAGATTAATCAAACCAGCGCCAAGAGCACCGAACCCGAGAAATTTTGTCGTAATGCGATTGAATTCGGCGACAACACGCTCAAAAGCTGGAGTATTTTTATCCTCCGTCATGCCTGGCTGGAAGTCGATTCGTACCTCAACCAACGCCTTTTCTGGGTCAATGACGACTGTATCGAAACATGGCACAGACTTGGTCTTGACGCCGATCAGTTCCTCGTACTCCCTGAACATTTTTTGTTGAGATGCTGTCATTTTAGAAATGTCGAGGGATTCTCGCTGAGTGTACGAACGCGTACTAAAGAACTGCAAGTAGAGTTTATTGCGCACGTACTCTGCTGCGATTAACTTCGGCGGTAAATCCTTAAAAGACTGTAGCTCATCTTTTCCAGTTGGAGCCTCGATAATCGAGAATTGACAATAGGCCAAATACTCAGAAAGGTTGCTCACTGCAGACTCTTTCGCCCAAGTTAGAACCCGTGTACGATCAACTTCATTCTGATTAAGGAGGTCGAAAAAACTGACGTGCTTATTGCCGACATATGTATGGTCGTGTGCCACATAGGCCAATGCATTGTAGGCAGCCGTCCAAATGGCATTATCGTAAACATCTTTGCGAGCGCTAGCTAAGGTTTCGTCCCAACCGCGGCTGACATGAAGACTGGTGCTAGAAAGCAGAGTACGAGCGGAAGACCATGCCATTCTCGTAGATAGAAGTTCTAACACCGAGATCACTTTCTCCCGAACATTGATAATTTCGTCGCTTTTGGTAACTGCTACGCTCATTTTACCTCTTAAAGGCTCTAATCAATTTGTCTATAACATGATACTAAATAACTGATCGGCTACTTAGCATTCGTTCACCCTCAGAAACACTTTGTGGATCGCCACAGTCTGGCTTCCCTGGCCGGAACTGCCGGTAATCAGTACTCGGCTGCTCGATGCAGGTCTGCTACCCAATATTGCTGTGGCCGGGTAGCCGTCAGTCGGTCCGCAAACCGTGCGACTTCTCTACTCTGGAACCTGCCATTGGCACATCGATGCCGCGAATGGCTGGAGTGGGTCGACTTTTGCCTATCAACCTCAATAAAATCTATCCTTACCAAGGGCTGATTTTTCGGACAGTGAATCTGGGCTGATTCCTTTTTCTGCATGGCATCGTGTAGCCTATAGCTAGAAATCCGCGCTTTATTGAGCCACTCTTTCCGCACTATTCCTGATGGTCCTGCTTTGTCTCATTCGTTTTACTCAGCAATTGTGCTTGCACTTTAAGCCGATCCATTTCCAGTTCGCGCTTTAGCTCTTCTTCGCTCGGCAGGTAAGGCAGATATTTGGCTGCAAACAGCTGTTCACTGTCGGTCAGCACCGAATATTTCACGACCGCTTCGCTTTTCTGGCTGCACAGGATCAGGCCGATCGTGGGATTATCATCCGCGGTCCGTTGCTGTTGATCGTAAATGCGCACATAGCTGTCCATCTGGCCGACGTCCTGATGGGTCAGTTTGCCCAGCTTCAAGTCGATCAGTAAAAAACATTTCAGTTTGAAGTGATAAAACACCAG
>DATNQK010000158.1:0-2571 GCA_036704065.1 Stenomitos sp. | reverse complement strand
TTGAATGCGGGGCCGGAAAGCTTTATCCCTCGCGATCAATTGTTCGAATATATGCCGGAATTTGTAGAGTCTTTTCTCAAATTTCAGGCCAAAGATGGAGGTAATTATCCCCTCGTTCATACCAACTATTGGATGTCCGGTTGGGTGGGGTTAAAACTAAAGCAAAAAAGTCGGGTGCGGTTAATCCATACCTATCATTCTTTAGGGGCAGTTAAGTACCAAAATTTAGCAAAACCACCGATTGCCCACACGCGATTGGCGGTGGAAAAGCAACTTTTAGAATATGCAGATACGATTGTTGCCACAAGTCCTCAAGAAGAGGAACATTTGCGATCGCTGGTATCGCGTAAGGGCAATGTTCAGGTCATCCCCTGCGGTACGGATGTTGAAACCTTCCACCTGATGCCCCAAGCAGAGGCCAGAACTGCATTGGGACTAGGCGTTAACGACAAGGTTGTGCTGTATGTGGGTCGTTTCGATCCGCGTAAGGGAATTGAAACCCTGGTTCGTGCCTTTGCTGAGCTACACCAATCTGCCGATAGTACGCTTCAGTCTCAACTGCGGCTGGTGATTGTCGGCGGCTGCCAAGAAGGTGGAGCGGATGCTCAAGAGCGCGATCGCATTAAGGCTCTAGTAGATAGCTTAGGGATTGCAGACCGCACCACCTTTGCGGGGCAAGTTGGCCATAATGATCGCTTGCCTTGGTACTACAGTGCGGCTGATGTCTGTGTTATTCCCAGTCACTATGAGCCATTTGGGTTGGTTGCGATTGAAGCAATGGCCTGCGGTACGCCTGTGGTGGCCTCTAATGTTGGTGGGCTTAAGTTTACCGTTGTACCGGAAGAAACCGGACTGTTGGTATTGCCCCAGGATGTGTCAGGGTTTGCCAATGCTGTTGGCCAAGTGCTGACGGCACAACAATGGGCACAATGCAGAGCGCAAGCGGCTAGCCGAGTGCAAGACAACTTTAGTTGGACAGGGGTTGCGGCGCGACTCGGCGACCTGTACCGTGCAGAATTGGCACGAGATTTCTTGGAACCGCAATTTATTTCGCGGCCAGTTGTGCCTCAACTGCTGCGCATTCCTGCTTAACAGGTTGCGGCTTGCCTGTGACAGTGAAGCAGAACCTACTTAAACAAAGCCCCTCCTTTTAGAGGGGCTTTGCTATGGGTTAGTTTACGGCGTTGCCAGGAACAGGCTCGGCTTAAAACGAAATCGTGAGGTAGCCCGATTGAAACTTCGCTCCAGTTACCTTTTGGCCACTGAGTCCAGAGGGCAGCAATAAGTTACGCCGTTGATCGCCAGCAGCAATGGTCAGTTCGGGGCCATATTGAGTAAGCTGCACTTGGTGTTTTTCAAAGCCAGGTAGGAAGAGTTTGACTTGGCGTTGCTCAACATCCACCGTCATGGGTTTTGGTGCGGCTAGGGCTTCTTGGCGAAAATTGGGGAGGCTGTCGATTAGGGTTTGCCATTGGTCGTCGGTTCGAGCAGGCAAGCTATGTTGAGGCAGTGGCACAAAGCGCTCATGCAAGACATTGAGGTTGGCCGATTGGTTGAGCATCAGACCCGCGACGGTTAGGTTCACCTGTTGGGAACTCCCCCACAACATTTGTGCAGTGCGGATGGCGACTGGATCGACGGTTGTGACGAGGTAGGCTGCAACGCGACTTGGATCGGCGATCGCCTTAATGCCTTGCACCAATTCGTTATCAGCCATCGAAAAGGGCTGGGCAAAATTGCCACTAGTCCAGTCCGCATTGTTGAGAATAGCTGCGGCAACGGGCTGCAAAAAGGGCGATAGGGTTTTACCAAGGTCGGACTCGGCAAAGACTTGGCGGAAACGACGCAGGTACCAATCTAGTCCCTCTGGCATGCCAAACATGCGCAGGGTGGCGGCACTGTGCTGCCCGTCGTAGACGATCACGTCATATTGATTGCTGGCGTCATATTGCTTGAGCGTGTATAAAGCAAGGGCTGAATCCATGCCTGGCAACACGCCTAATTCTTGGCCAAACACGTTTTTGAGAAAAGGTGTGCGGACGTATTGCGCTTCGAGCTGTTTAACATCGTCCCAGCTTTTTTCTAGCCGCAATGCAGTAGACAGAACCGCCACCGATAAGTTTGGTGCAATGGTTTGGGGGTCGTTCCCTAGCTCAGCGGCACCTAGCAATAAACTCAAGCCAGGATCGCTCGCATGGCCCAACAGCAGCACACGCTGCCCTTGCAAGGCCATAGCCTTCGCTGCGGCGATCGCTAGCGTGGTGCGTCCGGTGCCGCCTTTGCCTAAAAACGTGAGAATAAATGACATATATTATGAAGGGTGTGCCTATTGAACAGGCTCTAGTTCATCTTCGAAGAACCAAGTTTGGTATCTGTCTTCAAATGTTACAACTACACCCACGCCGCTGCCATCGGTCATTTTGTAGCCTTTGATAGTCCCCACTTGACCGAGTTTCTGACCGACATCACCAGCGACGCGATCGCGGATACGGCAGACCCGAACTTTTTGACCGACTTCCATCTCTACTAAGCTCTCCAAGAATATAACCAAACCACAGTTTATCAGTGTTT
>DATNQK010000157.1:0-2825 GCA_036704065.1 Stenomitos sp. | reverse complement strand
AATGACTTAATGCACATTTCGTCGCTTAAGTAACATTTGTTTTAAAAAACTTAAAATATATTGGAACCATGCTCCTATTCTTGTAGCGATCGCATTGAGGCTGATGCACTATGGGTTGTACACCGCGCATACAAGTTCGCCCTCTAGAATCGATTCGTGGCGGTATGGCCGAGTTTTATACACCCCAGGCCAGCCATGAAACCATGGTGGTGAATATTCCTGCTGGCACCGTAGACGAATTGTTTGTGCATCATTTTCAAACCGATCAGATTTTGGTGGTGCGGGGCAGCTTCGTGCTGATTGTGTTGCAGAATCGGCAGTATGAGTACATTCCCTTAAGCGAGGCAATTCCAGCGGTCGTCACCATTCCACCTGGCATCCCCCACGGTGCAGTGAATCTGACGGGCGACGCTTGTGTGTTGGTCAATGCTGTGTTGCGTCACGGCCCTAGCCACGCCAAAGACTATCGCCCCATGAAGCCGCCATTACCATACGATCTGGAGGCGGTACGGGCTGCACTGGAACGCGTGACCTTACCGCTCAGTGCCTAAATTCTATGGATCCAATTTCATATAGACCGCAGGTAAGGGTCGCTATAGTTGAGTTTGCGTCAGGTGTAATCTACGCTACGGAATACTCACATGTGGCGATCCACTTTCTATGATTTTTAAGAGAAGATGAAGGGAGCTTATCTTTCAGTCGAAATTTTTTCGGAATTTCTGTATTGGAAGAAACAAAGCCTTAAAGAACTCAGACCTGGTTTTTAAGGTTGTCCTTCTCCCTGACTTGGATCAGCATGAGTGTTTCTCCCCAATCGCCTGTTTTGCTGCCTCCTCCGTCTGAACCGTTGCCTGCTCCCACGCCCTTAGACTTGTACTTAGTGGAGGAATCGGTAACAGAGGCCGTTTCTCAAGCTGTGCTAAGTCCGTCTAGGATGCAGTTGATCTTGGCGATCGCCGCCTTGTTGATTGCTCTGGCTTCTATTTCGTTGTCTGCGATTTTGGTGCGGTATAGCGAACGTGAGTTAAGCCCATACAGTACAGCGTTCAACCGATTTTGGCTGACGACGGCCATTTTAGGGGCCTGGTATGCAGTCAAAGCGCTGTATCGCAAGGTTGCGCAATGGCGAGCCGGAACTGTATTGCCAGAATGGCTTCAGGGCATCCAGCCAGAGCATAGCTACAGCGATAGGGTGGCCTGTACCCATGCCTGCGAAACCCTTGGGCCGCCGCACGAACGCTACCTAGACACTGCTTTAGAGTTACGACAATCGCCCTTTAATTGTGATTGGGTGGGCTGGTCTTTATTGGCTTTGGGTGGCCTTTTGGCGGCGGATTTAGTGTTATGGGCGTGGTCTTTAACGCAAACCAGTGTCGCGAGTGCTACGCTGCTGGCTAATTTAACCCCTCTATTTACGTGTTTCGGTGGATGGCTGCTTTGGCGCAAGCGGTTTGATCGTCGCTTGTTGCTGGGTTTAGCGATCGCCGTATTAGGCACGGTGGCATTGGGTGCAAGTGATTTGCAGATTGGTGCAACCAAGCTTCTAGGGGATGGTGTGGCATTGCTGGCCGCGCTTGCCTTTGGCCTGTACTTGCTGGTTCTAGAACGGCTTCAGATGCGTTTAGGTACCGCCAAGATTTTGTTGGGAAGCTCTGCGATCGCTGCCTTATTAACCTTTCCCATCGTGTGGATGACTGATAGCGCCATTGTGCCAACCTCTTGGCAGGGGTGGCTGTCGATTTTAGGTTTGGCGCTCATGTGTCAGGTGATTGGACAAGGCTTACTGACCTACTGTTTGAATGCGTTGTCCTCTGAGTTTGTGGCTATTTTCCTTTTGATGGATCCGATTTTAGCCGCTGTAGGCGGCTGGGTCTTTTTTGACGAAACGTTGACCTTGATTGCTTGGGTGGCCTTTGCGATCGTGTTGGTGGGCATCTATTTGGCTTCCTCTAGCAAATCAGCCCTTAAAGAAGCAGCGGCATAGCCTGGTTCAGACTGATTGCCGCTTCTACGCGTGACTCTAAAGTGTTTTGCTTGAGCCTGCGGAGATGGGTTGATCTGTCTGGTTCAGAGGCGTTAGCCTGCTGTGGCCTGCATCCGCTTTAAGCTTTCCAAGATGGCTGAGTTGGGGACTTGATCGGTGATGGTGACATGACCGATCGCAGTAGGCATAATGAACCGCACCTGACCTGCTTTTACTTTTTTATCGGTGCCCAACACATCTAGCACTGCTTTTGTGTCGAATGTGGCAGGGAGCTGGGTCGGCAATCCGGCTTTACGGATGAGTTCATATTGGCGATCGCAGCATTCTTTAGACCACAACTTCAGCGCTACAGCGATGTCGCCCACGGCAACCATTCCCAGTCCGACGCCTTCACCGTGGTTGAAGGTGCGATAGTGGGTGAGGCTTTCGATGGCATGGCCGATGGTGTGGCCATAGTTCAAAATGGCTCTTAACCCCGACTCTTTTTCATCCTGAGACACCACATCCACTTTGGATTGGCAGGAGCGTTGCAAAATCTTGAGCAGCGCATCTGCATCAAAGTCTTGCTGACGGCTGAGGCGCTTGGAGGCTTCGAGTTGTTGGAATAAGTCAGCGTCCCAAATCACGCCATATTTAATGACCTCTGCCATCCCAGCCCGAAATTCACGAGGGGGTAGGGTATTGAGGGTATTTGGATCGATCAGGACGAGACGGGGTTGGTGGAAGGCACCAATCAGGTTTTTGCCTTGGGGATGATTTACCCCTGTTTTACCCCCAATGGAGGCATCGACCATCGACAACAAGGTGGTGGGAATTTGCACGACGGCAATGCCCCGAAGCC
>DATNQK010000156.1:0-1746 GCA_036704065.1 Stenomitos sp. | reverse complement strand
ATTCTCGTCCCATCTACGAAGGGCAGAATGAAGCCCAAGTTACCTTTGAGCGGCGCAAACCTCGCTTACCGCTCCAGTTTGTCACAACGGCTCCCTTCAGCATCATCCGTTATATTAGCCACCCTAACCACAACCTGAACTCTCGTTTTATGACCGATTGGGTTCCGCATCTTCGGAACTGGATGCAACAGCACAAGCAGATCTATGTCTTTGTCCACTGTCCTGTAGAGGAACATTCACCCCAAAATGCGCGATTGTTTCAAAACATTCTTGAAGCAAAAGGTGTACCGATTCCACCCCTACCGTGGAACCAAGTACCCCCGACGCCCACCCAATTAACGCTGTTTTAATAGCGCTTGGGATGGGTTTATTCTGCAATTGGATGGGTGCAATTGCGCCAGCCTTGATACCCGCGAATTAGAGATAACGCATCTGGATTTGAATCGTCGTCTTGCTATCTTTGACCTCAAATTTTGTCTCGTCAAAGCTAGGAGAACTAAAGCCCAATTCGGGATTATTGGAAAACCCAAATCCTTCTTCGGGAAAGCCGAAGCTAGTTTTGTTCATCTTGCCATCGTTGTTGCGATCATGGTAGACCGTAATGGCATAGGTACCTGGTTTGAGGTTCTCTAGGGTTACGGTTGCATTGCCCGCACTTAGAGCATCACAGCGCGATACTGCCAGATCAGAGTCGGTTCCACCACCCGGAAAACCCTTGGGGCCAGCAAAGAGCCGTAGGCAAATTTGTCCCTCGCTGCTGCTTAACCCTTTAAAGTTCACTTCTAAAAGGTTGGTCGAAGTGCTGGGCGAGGTACTGGTTGTTGGCGCTGTGAGGGGTTGTGCCCATCCAGCATTACTCCAGGAGAGGGCTACGGCTAAAGCACCAATTAGACCAAGGCAAGGGCGGCGATCGCTCATAAAAGTTCTCTACGGGTAAATTACTTCATCGATAGCACGTTTTTTACCAGACCGCACGCCTCTGCAATCAAATGATTAACGCAGCAAATTCAAGCGGCAATGGGTTTAATCCGCGCTCATCTATTCTGCTTAATTGGCGAAAATATCGGGCGATGGGTTCCCCCAAGTTTCGCTAAAGACAAACTCTGAGAGGGGTTTACGCGTGCGTGGTGCAAGTTCACGTTCGCGTTGGTCAGACGGTAAGGCTAATAGATTACCAGGATACCCAATGGCGATCGCAGCGACAGGAGTATGAGTTGCAGGAATGGCAAAGGCCTCAATGGCTTTGTTGACATCAAATCCTGCCATCTGGTGTACAAACAGGCCCATTGCAGTGGCTTGAACACTCAAGCTCGCTACGGCAGCACCCACATCATGGAACGCATGTCGATTCTCCTTGTTGTTATGCGCAAATTGCAATTTAGCGACGGAAAGCATGAGTACAGGGGCTTGATTGGCCCAGGCCTGATTGGCTTCTGCCAGACATGCCAATAGCTTTTGATACGGTTCCGGTTGTGACTGAGTGGCGACGATAAAAAACCAAGGCTGCTCATTAAAAGAAGATGCCGACCAACGTGCTGCTTCCAGCAAACTACACAACGTCTGAGGGCTAATTGGCTGAGCGGAAAATGCCCTTGGACTCCACCGCTTTTGCAGCAGTTCATGAATGGGATACTGAGTATTCGCAGGTTTATCAGTCATGGATAACCTCCCAGAAAGTAGGATTAGCGAAGATATACGAGCAGGTTCTCAAACTTGCTACCACCCTACCGCACCTCACACCATTCC
>DATNQK010000155.1:0-7809 GCA_036704065.1 Stenomitos sp. | reverse complement strand
GCGGGCATTAATCATGAATTCTCGGCAATTCCGGGCGTTCGCGAAGATGTACTCGATGTATTGATGAGCATGAAGCAGGTGGTGCTCAAGGGGCACACCTCCGACCCCCAAGTGGGTCGGTTATTCGTGAAGGGCCCTGCAACGGTCACGGCCAAAGAGTTCGATCTGTCGGCAGATGTAGAAGTAGTTAACCCCGATCACTATATCGCTACTCTATCTGCTGATGCGTCCTTGGAAATGGAGTTCAAGATCGAGCATGGCAAGGGATATCGTCCTGTTGAGAAGAACCGCGACGAAGCAGTAGCCTTAGACTACTTGCAAATTGATGCCATCTTCATGCCCGTGCGTAAAGTGAACTACTCGGTTGAAGATGCACGAGTCGGCGGTGTAATGGAGAAAGACCGCCTCGTCCTCGAAGTATGGACCGATGGCAGCTTGACCCCTCAAGAAGCACTCAGTCAGGCAGCTGCCATTTTGGTGGATCTATTCAATCCCCTTAAAGATGTCACCTTTAAGCCAACGGAAGATTTGGAAATCACCCCTGAGGACGAGACAAACCAAATTCCGATTGAGGGACTCAACCTTTCTGTGCGCGCTTACAACTGCTTGAAGCGAGCTCAGATCAATAGCGTGGCCGATCTGCTGGAGTACTCGCAAGAGGATCTCTTGGAGATCAAGAACTTTGGCGCTAAGTCGGCAGAAGAAGTGATTGAGGCGCTCCAAGTTCATTTGGGTATCACGCTTCCTGTGGAAAAGACGTCTAAGAATATTTAATGAGGGAATTAAGGTAGGTATGCGTCATCGTTGTCGTGTTCATCATTTAGGCAAACCCGCCGACCAGCGTAAGGCGCTACTTCGAGCCTTGACGACTGAGTTGATTCGGCACGGTCGGATTACGACCACCAAAGCTCGGGCTCGGGCTGTGCGTTCTGAGGCAGAGCATATGATTACTCTGGCTAAAGAAGGTACTTTGGCAGCGCGCCGTAAGGCATTAGGGTACATCTACGATAAGCAGCTTGTACATGCGCTGTTTGAAAGTGCCAATGAGCGATATGGCACGCGTAAGGGTGGCTATACCCGCATCATTCGGACTGTTCCCCGTCGGGGCGACAGTGCGGAGATGGCCATCATTGAGTTGACCTAACGCAAGTTTGACGCAAATCGTGGGTCAAAAACCATCCTATGGCTGATGTAACCACTCCTGTAAAACATCGAGTTGCCCTGGTGATTCAATACCTGGGCACTCGTTTTCATGGATGGCAGCGTCAACCTCATCATCGCAGTGTACAAGCGGAGATTGAGGATGCGATCGCCTCAGTTGTAGGGAAGTCAGTTACCCTCCACGGGGCGGGCAGAACCGATTCTGGAGTGCATGCTGCGGCACAGGTGGCTCATTTTGAAACCGACTTTCCGGTTCCGGCCCATCGTTGGTCTAGCGTCTTAAATGCGCGCTTGCCTGAAGATATTCTCATTCGTGGCTCGGCGGCAGTGTCGCCGAGTTGGCATGCGAGATTTTCGGCGTTATGGCGGCGCTATCGCTATACCCTCTATGTTTATCCGCGACCGAACTTGTTTCTGCAACCCTACACTTGGCACTACTACCACCATCCCTTGGACGTGGGGTGTATGCAGGCTGCACTACAGCCGTTGTTAGGTCGGCATCATTTGTCTGCCTTTCATCGGGCTGGGTCGAGCCGTCGCCACTCCTGGGTGGATGTGCAGGAGGCAACCTGTACGTCTGTCGCAACTGCCTGTGGTCAAGGGTCTAGTGCCCTGATCCAGATTGAAGTCCAAGCCAGTGGCTTCTTGTACGGCATGATGCGACTGTTAGTCGGTCAGTTGGTGCAAGTGGGTGCAGGCTTGCGATCGCCAGAATCCTTTACCCAGATTTGGCAAACCGAGCAGCGGACTGAAGTCAAATATGCTGCCCCCGCCAAAGGGCTGTGTTTACTGCGCGTGGGATATCCCGAGTTTCCGTTTCCGCCGGAGGTGTGGTTCGATACGTTGCCAAACTTCGTGTTATCCAGCCCAACCGTGGTACCTGAAAATATTTATGCCAACTCAGTCTCCTAGCTGTAGTGCATGAATCCCTGTTTTGAAGCCTGAATTGAGAATGACGATGGAAAAAACTTACTTACCCTCTGCTTCCGCTAATGACCAAAAATGGTATGTCGTTGACGCTGCTGATCAACGGCTCGGTCGCTTAGCCACCCAAATTGCGATGGTGCTACGCGGCAAAAACAAACCCCACTACACGCCTTTCATGGATACAGGCGACTTTGTCATCGTCATTAATGCTGATAAAGTCGATGTCACGGGCAAAAAGCCCCAGCAGAAAGTGTATCGCCGCCATTCTGGACGTCCAGGTGGGATGAAAGAAGAGACCTTCGCCGACTTACAGAAACGCTTGCCAGAGCGTATTATCGAGAAGGCCGTCAAGGGGATGCTTCCTAAAAACACCTTGGGTCGTCAGCTGTTCACGAAGTTAAAGGTGTATGCGGGTCCCGATCATCCGCACCAATCCCAGAAGCCCGAAGTTCTCAAGATTGAAACGATTCCAGGAGTAACCCGTTAATGCAAGCCACTGAATCCTCAAACCGTGTTTCTTACGCTGGTACAGGTCGCCGCAAATCTTCAGTTGTGCGAGTGCGTCTTGTTCCGGGCACAGGCAAGTTAATCATCAATGGCAAGCCTGGCGATCTGTATCTTCAGTTCAACCCCACCTACTTAGCGTTGGCAAAAGCACCCTTAGAAACACTGGGGTTAGAGAATGAGTACGATGTATTGGTCAACGCCCGAGGCGGCGGTCTGACTGGTCAAGCTGACGGGATTCGGATGGGCGTTGCACGGGCACTGTGCCAACTCGATCCTGAAAATCGTAAGCCGCTGAAGATTGAAGGCTACTTAACCCGCGATCCACAAGCTAAGGAGCGGAGAAAATACGGTCTGCGCAAGGCTCGTAAAGCGCCTCAATACTCGAAGCGTTAATTTTCTGTCCGATGTGGGTTGGCTTTGGTCAACGATACATGGACAACGCATAAAGCTCATTTCGGAACCGCACACTTACTCAAGGAGTTTAACTATGCCTAAGCCTGGGATTCATCCAGAATGGCACCCCGAAGCCAAGGTTTATTGCGATGGCGAAGTCGTGATGACAATCGGTTCAACCCAACCGAATCTGCACGTCGATATTTGGTCTGGTAATCATCCCTTTTATACCGGAACCCAGAAGCTGATCGATACCGAGGGTCGGGTCGAACGCTTCAAGCGGAAATACGGGATGTCCTAGTCTGTACTTTGGGCATATCTCAATTTCTACAATTTTTATTGCGAAGGGCATCCTCCGAAGAGGGTGCCCTTTTTCGAGTTTTAGGCTCCTTTGGAACGCGTGAACTAAATGCTGGCTGGCTGCTCAGGGTTGGGTGAGCTGACAAGGGTTTCTGAAGTTTTCGGGTAAACTAAAGAGTGGTACTACAGTCGCTACAATCGTTCTAAGGCGGGTGGGGAACAGTTCATTTGCTTCCCTTCTACTTAGGTCGAACAGACGCCTCGATTTTGAGGGGTACGGCGCTGTGGTGCACCTTGACAATATTGTGTTGTGTTTTTGCGAAGCTAAACGTCTATGGCTGAAGCCTATCTTCTGGACAAACTAAACTCGGTGGAGACAACCTATAACGAGTTAACTCGCCGATTGGGCGACCCCGATGTTGCTGTCGATCCGGGCGAGATTCAGCGGATTGCTAAGGCGCGTGCAGACTTAGAAGAGACGGTTAATACCTATGCCGAGTGGAAAACAGCTCAGCAAGAATTTACGGATGCGCAGCTCATTATGCGCGAGTCGGCTGGTGATCCAGAATTGCGGGAGATGGCAGCTCTGGAAGTTTCAGAATTGACGGAGCGTATCGCGAATTTAGAAGCGCAGTTAAAAGTGTTGCTGCTGCCCCGTGACCCCAATGATGAAAAGAACATCATGTTAGAAATTCGAGCGGGGACGGGCGGCGACGAAGCAAGCATTTGGGCTGGAGATTTGGTACGGCTCTATTCCAAGTATGCAGAAGGCCAACGTTGGAAGGTCAAGTTGCTCAGTGAGTCTCCTGGAGAAATGGGCGGCTTTAAGGAAGCGATTTTAGAAATTCAAGGCGATCGCGTCTATAGCAAGCTTAAGTACGAAGCAGGGGTGCATCGGGTGCAGCGGGTTCCTGCAACCGAGGCGTCTGGGCGGGTACATACCTCTACCGCGACGGTGGCGATCATGCCTGAAGTAGACGATGTGGAAATCCATATCGATCCGAAGGATATTGAAATGTCCACGGCTCGTTCTGGTGGTGCGGGTGGTCAAAACGTGAACAAGGTGGAAACGGCGGCTGATTTGTACCATAAACCCACCGGAATCCGTATTTTTTGTACGGAGGAGCGATCGCAGTTACAAAACAAAGAGCGAGCAATGCAAATTTTGCGGGCCAAGCTCTACGAGATGAAGCTGCAAGAACAAAACGAAGCAGTGTCGAGTATGCGGCGATCGCAAGTTGGAACGGGTTCGCGTTCTGAGAAAATTCGCACCTATAACTACAAAGACAACCGAGCCAGCGACCATCGCCTGAATCAGAACTTCCCCCTCGAAAAAGTGTTGGAAGGCGATTTAGAACCGTTGATTCAAACCTGTATTGCTTCTGACCAACAGCAACAACTCCAAGAATTGGCCGCTTCTGCCTCCCAAGCCTAGTTTTTCCAATGCTCGGAAGTCCTAAGGGTGTCGAGTTTTAGTCTAGGTCGCCTCTAGGATGACTCGGGTGCCTCGCAGACCTTGAATCAAGGAATTCTGAGCCCAGTTCGCTAGCAAAAGTTGCTGGATTAACTTGGCTGCGCGATCGCCTTCGGGATCTCCCGTTAAGCCTAGGTAGAAGCTGGCGCTGTGGTGCGAGTCTGTGCCGATAAGTTGTAGCAGACCATCGGCCCGATCAACAAGATTGCGTGCTTGGTTCTGGAGATTGCTCCACAGGTTGACGTTGCGTAGATTGCTGAAAGACTCTGCAACTAAATCTTTCCGGTGCTGCAATAGAATCGTTTGGGTGCGCACTGCTAGCGGCAGGTCTTCGACCATAATGGCTGGGCCGTAGCCCACGACGCGAATGGATTGGGCCCACTTCGGATAGTTGCCGAAAAATTGCTGCACGATATGGAGCGCTAGGGCCGCGATAATGGCACCTTGGCTATGGGCCACCACAAACACTTCGGTTCCGGCACGAATGGCTGTTACAACTTCATAGGCGAGTCGTAAGGTAGGACGCGGTGCCCCTGCGGGAAATGCACCATACAGAGAGGTTTCTAAGTCGTCCCAACTGAGAGATTGCAAGCTACTTAAGCGGCGTAGGAGATTGCCGTTTAGGGTGAGACGGTTGGCGTTGTTAGAAGCCAACAGTGTGAGCGGATCGATGTCGGACTCTAAGTTGTGTTCCAATAGCGATCGCAGCAAGTCTGCATAACTTTCCAGCCGTTTTTGGCTGTTTTGGGTGCGGTGTTCCGGCCAAAATCGAGACAATTCTGCCTTCCCCAGCAGACTTTCTGTGAGATCGGCTTGTAGACCGTGGGTACTGTTGTGGATGCCCACAATGTCAAAGGGGTGTTCTAGCGTCAACCACACCAATGCTTCTAAATCCCGAAGCTGTGTGTCTCCATCGCTGGCGACTCCATTGATATGAAGGATGCGTTTGGGCCGACCGATGGGTGGGGCGGATTCATAAATGACGAGACGTCCGTCTCGATCTTGTTCGCTTACTGTCATTACTTGTGTGATTACTTGCACTCAACACTGTTTTAACCCACAAAAATCCCTGACCGGAAGTGGCCTTTACTGTGGCGTTCAATCTCCACTTTTGAGTACCGAGAAGCTGTAGGTCTAACCTGTCACTACAACTAGCGGCAAAACTAACGACTGGATCTAAAGGGCAAAGGGCTTAAGCGTGATACAAATCACATCGTGTCAGTGATAGGTGTCACCTCTAGCCTTGAGTAGAATTGCCATACTACAGGTGGCTTGGGAAACCGAGTCATCAATGGGGAACACACAGCAGGCCGACAGACTTGGTTAGTTTGTCGGTTTTTTATGTGAATTGATATTTTCGTGTGTATTCACGGGGGATCACTCCCTTATCTTCTCATACTCGCTTTGTTTAGCGAATCGTTCCCAACGTGTGCTTCCAAGATAATTCCTTGCGCAAAATCTCTAGGGCACGGCGATCGCTTCCCTCAAATAAAGGCCCAACCTGGGCAAGAACATGTTCTGTGAGTTGTGAGGCAAAGGTGCCGCCGCAGCGCAGTAGATGAGAGTAATAGCAAAATTGACTTTCTTGGTCGCTATTGCGGTGGAAGGCGTGGATTTCTAAGTCCGACATGCAATAAACGGCTGTATTGACGGGTACGACGACTGTAGGAATGCCTTGCCATCCATACAGAGGTTGAGTTTGTGGATCCAATGTACCAATCAGCACGGTCCATAAGAGGGTGCGTGTTTCGCGGATCAGGTCAGGCGTAAACATGGGGTCGGGCTGACTGATTAAGCGGGGGCCTGTATTTAAGTAGGCGGGATTGAACAACTGAGAGTTATAAATGAGACCAACAGCCCAGTGTCGATCTGTTGTTTCTAGCTTCACAAAGGAGCCAAATCCATAATCATCCGGTGCGGGAGGATTTGAGACCTCCATCGCATCGTCCAGTTGCACAATATAGTCGCAGTGCGAATTCGACTTAACAACGTTACCCAGCTTCATCGCAAAAACAGAGGTTGGTTTGGTCTAAAACTTTGCTTCAGCATACACTGACTCCCTACTTTGCTGATACCTGTGTCTGTCGAGTTTGTCCTGAAAGCCATTGCCAGAGCCTGAATCCTCCGCGACAAAGTAAGCCAACCCAGCCAGAGATTTAAACTAATAAAGCCTCATTTTGAGTTACAAAATGAGGCCTAAAAAAAATTAAATTGTTATGGAAATCGAATGGCACAGTGGGCTAAACCCCTAAGCATGAGACATAAAGTCTAGATTAGGACATGCCTTGGATGAGGAAATCGAAGTAAGGCGTTGCGATCGCAGCTTCTTCGTCAGACAGAAGCGCTAAAGATGCATTTTTGAGGCAACGAATCGCTTCTACCATCCCTGGCACAGGTACGCCTAGGGAATTGTACATTTCGCGAACGCCTATTAGACCAATGCTTTCAATGGGTTCCTTATCACCCGAAAGTAATCCGTAAGTGATTAGGCGCATGTACCAACCGTAATCACGCAAACACAGCGCACGCTCTCGACTGCCGTAGGCATTACCGCCTGGCGCAATGAAATCGGGACGCTTTTGCCAAAGCTGCCGGCTGGCTTGCTCAACAATCCGCTTTTCATTTTCAGCGAGAGTGGTCGCAATTCGCATCCGAATCTCACCGGTTTTGAAGAACTCAGCAATACTTTTTAATTCGCCAGCGCTTGGGTAGCGCAGCTCATCATCGGCCTGGAGTACGACTTGACTGACAACACTCATAATGTTTTACGCCACCATTTTGATATCAACTTGTAGTGTACCGACACAGGTGAACCGAAAGGAAGATAGAAGTACGTTTGTCTCAGGAAAGCTTAATGATTCTAAACATGTGCTAGGGGGTTTCAGAAGGCTTCTGATGCCCGTGGGTTGGGCATGGCGGGGCACTAATAGAACGATCTAGCCACCCGGTTGCCTGTTGTAATCGAGCGAGTGCTTCTTCGGGTTGATGTTTCAATAAGTAAACCAATGCCGCTGCTGTTTGTTCTAAGGCGCGGACACGGCGGTTCG
>DATNQK010000154.1:0-2571 GCA_036704065.1 Stenomitos sp. | reverse complement strand
GCCCCAGATCAGCCTGATCCGTTGCCCCAAATCCGTAAGGTTTGTACGGCTATTTTGCAGGCTCGGTGGGAATTGCCGCTCTACCAACTCATTTCGTTCTTAGCGCTGGAACTGAATTACGATGCTGCGGAGTTGGCCACTGCCGATAAATTGGCGGCTCGGTTAAACCAACAACTGAGCGATCGCGCCACCTTGGCCGCTACCGTATCGGCTTTGCAGGATATTGTTAGTACAGAACGCTTCGATCCAGTGGAGTTGGAGGGGGACGATAGTCAATACACTCGACCTGGACAGTTAACCCTGATGACGATGCATAAAGCCAAGGGGTTAGACTGGGACGTTGTCTTTTTGCCTTTTTTGCATGAATCACTGATTCCGGGCAGTTTGTGGAACCCGATTCCAGCCCGTTTTTTAGGGGAATATGCCATTGCAGATGTTGCGCGGGCTCAAATTCGTGCCAGTTTGCATGGCGTTCACCCTATTCCCGTTGCATCGGAAGCGTGGGAACAAGCAAAAACTCTAAAAACTGCTGAAGAGTTGCGTCTTTTGTATGTAGCAATGACTCGTGCCAAACGCTTACTGTGGCTTTCTGCTGAGCACAATGCACCCTTTAGTTGGGGCACATTCAATTGGGAGCGTCAGGCCGAACTATCGAAGCAAGGTGCTTCACCTATCATTGCAGCTCTCCGCCACAGATTTCCTGGCATTATTGCGGCAAGTGCTACTACTGCGTGAAAGGGACTAAAAAAATAGCTGTGCTGCAAGGCAGCACAGCTATTTTTAGTTAAACCGGAAAAGGTATCGGGATGGGCTTAAACCAAGACGATTCCAATGGGTATTTGCAACACGCTTAAGCAACGCCTGATGCAGTGGTGGTAAGAACCGATTTCAAAATATCGGCTTTATCGGTTTTTTCCCAAGGCAATTCCAGATCCGAACGTCCGAAGTGGCCGTAGGCTGCAACATCTTGGTAGAAGCGTCCGCCGCGTTCGCTAGGCAAGCGTCGTAACCCGAACGCTTCAATCATGCCGGCTGGTCGCAACTCAAAGTTGGCGAGTACAACTTCAAGCAGTTGCTCGTCGCTCACTTTACCTGTGCCAAACGTATCGATAAATACGCTTACAGGACGGGCAACGCCAATGGCATAGCTCAACTGTACTTCGCATTTTTCAGCTAAACCGGCAGCGACGATGTTCTTAGCAACATAGCGGCAAGCATAGGCTGCACTACGGTCTACCTTTGTGGGATCCTTGCCGGAGAAAGCACCACCGCCGTGGCGTGAGTAGCCGCCATAGGTATCGACGATGATTTTACGACCAGTTAATCCAGAGTCACCCTGAGGCCCGCCGACGACAAATTGTCCGGTGGGATTAACGAGAAACTTGGTGCTGGCGTCGGGCTTAATCGCCAAGTCTGTAAATACAGGCTCAACCACTATCGACCATAAATCTTCTTTGATTTTGGCTTGTACAGCACTGGTTTCAGTGATGTCGCCAATGGCTGGGGCGTGCTGGGTTGAGACCAAGATGGTATCAATACTGACGGGGCGGCCATCTTCATAGGCAACGGTTACTTGGGTTTTACCGTCGGGACGCAGGTAAGGTAACTGTTGGGTTTTGCGTACGGCTGCTAAGCGGCGTGCAATACGATGGGCGAGGCTGATAGGTAAAGGCATCAGCTCAGGGGTTTCATTGCAGGCAAACCCAAACATAATGCCTTGGTCGCCAGCACCTGTTTTATCAAAAATTTCTTCGCTGCTTTGTTCCCGGGTTTCGTGGGCAGCATCGACACCTTGGGCAATATCAGGAGATTGCTCGTCTAGCGCGACCATTACGGCGCAACTATGGGCGGCAAAGCCGTTTACGGAATCTGTATAGCCAATTTCTGCAATTTTGCGACGCGCGATGTCCACAAAATTGACCTGTGCTTTAGAGGTGATTTCGCCTGTAATTAAGACTAGGCCAGTATTTACCACCACTTCTGCCGCAACTCGGCTTGCAGGATCCTGTGCCAGCAACGCATCGAGAATCGTATCTGAGATCTGATCGCAAATTTTATCGGGGTGACCTTCGGTGACAGATTCTGATGTAAACAAGTAGCGCTTGGACAACGTGTGTTCCTCTCTTCTAGTTCTCAATAGGGTTTGAGCGGTCTCAATAGGTTACCAAATTCAATGGAATCGTAAATTTAAAAAGATGCAGGCGGGTTAGGAGTTAGTACTTTACGATTTGTTTTAAGACAATACAATCTGAAGTAAAACCAGATTTTACTCACACAGCTTTGCAATATGTTGCAAAGTTTTTACAATCTTATGCGATTTTTGTCCCTTCAACCACTCTTTACGATCTGGAGTTGCTCAGGACGCTGAATGATGCAATCGGCTTGGGCGATCGCCACAGGTTTGCTCCATCCCCAAGTCACGCCCACACAGCCTGCACAGCCTGCTGCATGGCCCATGATCATATCCAAGCTGGAATCTCCGATCATCATTGTGTGTTGGGGAAGAACCTCAATCCGCTGACATAAGCGCTCATAAAGGCGAGGGTCGGGCTTACTGAGTATGCCCTCTGC
>DATNQK010000153.1:0-2194 GCA_036704065.1 Stenomitos sp. | reverse complement strand
CTATGATGTGACTAATTCCATTTTAGCTCTCAGTTTTAAAACACGCCCTAGCATCGCTTTGTGCATAACCCTGCTTAGTTGGCAATGTAAATATTTACACATGATCGAATAAATTCAGGAATTACGCTTGCAATTTACGATTCAAAGTTCTATTGGAGTATTAAAATACGACAAAATAATTGGATTTATGGATTCAATAGAATTGCCCATCCTCAAAAATTTTGCTAAAACTCCATCATGCATTTATTGATTTTAATTAAATTATTGAATTGAAGTAGCTTGTGAAGAGCTGTTGAATAAGGTCATTAGTTCTTCAAGCTCGTGGGATAAAAGATTATAGCAAACTACAATAAACATAGATTTGAGGAGAATTCATGAAAGCAATTATATGTACAGACTATGGATCCCCAAATGTCATGCAACTGAGAGAGGTAGAAAAACCCTCTCCTAAAGAAAACGAAGTGTTAATTAAAATATATGCAACAACAGTCACCTCAGCAGATATCCGCATCCGGAAAGCTGACCCATTTCCAGTAAAATTTTTCTACGGTTTCCCAAAACCTAAACACAACACGATACTCGGTTCAGAGCTAGCTGGCAAAATTGAAGCAGTGGGTAAAAATGTAAAGCAATTCAAAGTAGGTGACCCAGTGTTTGCTGGAGCAGGCACTCGCCTTAGTGCAAATGCCGAGTACATTTGTCTGCCTGAAGACGGAGCAGTTGCAATCAAACCAACTAATATGACCTACGAGGAAGCTGCTACGATTCCTTTCGGTGCAACAACCTCATTGATTTTCTTAAGAAATAAGGGGAAGATCCAAAATGGACAAGAAGTTTTGATCTATGGGGCTTCTGGAGCATTAGGTATAGCTGCCGTACAGCTTGCTAAGTTTTTTGGGGCAAAAGTGACTGGGGTATGCAGTACAGCAAAGGTAGAATTGGTGAAGTCTTTGGGCGCTGATAACGTTATTGACTACTCCAAAGAGGATTTTACTCAAAGCGGTAAGACCTACGATATTATTTTTGATACAAGTGGTAAGAGTTCATTTTCTGGTTGTCTGAACTCACTCAAAAGCAATGGTGTTTATCTTAGAGCGGTTCACATAAATCTATTTCCGATACTTAGAGGTTTATGGGCTTCACTCATAAGTAGCAAAAAAGTATTAGGTGGGGTGGCAATCGAACGTAAAGAAGATCTGTTTTTCATCAAGGGGTTAATTGAGTCTGGAAAAATGAAGTCGGTCATAGACAGGCATTATCCGTTGGAACAAACTGCAGAGGCCCACAAGTATGTTGAGCAAGGACACAAAAAAGGAAATGTAGTCATCTGTGTAGCTCAAGACAACAATACCTAACATAATGATTTTGCTCAAATAACTGGAGCCTTTAGCTGACGTTCCCTGACCCTAGGTTGATGTAGATGCTAAACTAAAAGACTTTGTATCAATTTTCGCAACGCAAAAGTTAGTTTATACAAAGTGATTAATACTGACAAGAGATTGTATTCTGTCCAGGACAAATCAGTGATCACAGAGTTCTCTCGTGTTTGTTTGGGAAACATCAACGCCAAACGCTTTACCGAGCAGTGTTTATAAGACATTCAGATTGCACCTGATTAGAGAATTTAAATTTTTCCACTTTCTTCGAGGCGCTACTTTGGAAGTGCATGCTCATGTCTAAAATGAAATTCTTAAAGCCCTTAATCTATGTTTTAACGGTAGCTACATCCACATCTACAGTGATACCTGTGGGTGCCCAGGCTAATTCCTACCATATAACCTGTCAAACAACGGTTTCTCTAAACCAGGATGTCCGTTTATCTTATCGACTGGTAGGCAAATTATCGGAGACCTCTACAACGAAGGTTCCTCCAAACCCAATTCCAGCAGCTTTAACCTTAACAGTGCAGTTGCAGAATAAAAATGGTCAGTTTCAAACCTTACTTAATGCTTCTGAATTGAAGGATTACGAGCAGTTGGCTCCCGATGCTGAATATTCTCAACTACCCTTTGAAACCCCTTTCCGCGGTCAGTCTAACAATGGCGATCGCCTTTACGGAACTCCTACATCGGTGCATGGGCTTTATGTCAGTCTGCGTCCCGCTAGCGGATACCCTCGACAGATCCAAACAATCCACTACTTGCACCCTAACCAGTATGTACGCTCAACAGTGGGCACTTGTCAGACCGAGAAT
>DATNQK010000152.1:0-9893 GCA_036704065.1 Stenomitos sp. | reverse complement strand
AACTCGTTGGGCGTAAAGTGTTGCTGCCACCCCTCGGGCTGATTACTGTGGCTGCGATTCTGCCCCAGGAGTGGGATTTTAAGCTGGTGGATCTCAATATTCGGCCTGTGACGGAAGCCGAGTGGGAATGGGCAGATTTAGTCATTCTTTCGGCCATGATTGTGCAAAAGCAGGATCTGCTAGCGCAAATTCGCATTGCGAAACAACGCGGTAAGCGAGTTGCCGTGGGCGGGCCTTATCCCACCTCGGTGCCTGAGGATGTTAAGGCAGTGGGTGCAGACTATCTAATTTTGGATGAAGGAGAAATTACACTTCCTTTATTTATCGAAGCATTGCAGCGAGGCGAGACGGAGGGGGTTTTTCGCGCGAACGGTGAAAAGCCTGATGTCACCACAACACCCATTCCTCGGTTTGATCTGCTGGATTTCAAGGCTTACGATTCGATGTCGGTGCAATTTTCGCGCGGATGTCCCTTTCAGTGCGAGTTCTGCGACATCATTGTGCTCTATGGCCGTAAGCCGAGAACCAAAACACCTGCTCAATTACTGGCCGAGCTAGAAACACTTTATAACCTCGGCTGGCGCGGCGGCGTATTTATGGTGGACGACAACTTCATCGGCAACAAACGCAATGTCAAACTGCTGTTGCAGGAACTAAAGCAATGGCAACAAGACCATCAATATCCATTTCGCTTCGATACAGAAGCCTCTGTCGATCTAGCACAGGATCTAGAACTCATCGATTTGATGCTGGAGTGTAATTTTGCAGCAGTGTTCTTGGGCATTGAAACCCCTGATTCAGATAGTCTGGCGCTCACCAAAAAGTTTCAAAATACGCGATCGCCCTTGTTTGAAGCCGTTGACCAAATTACGCGAGCAGGGTTACGCGTGATTGCCGGATTTATTATCGGCTTTGATGACGAGAAACCCGGTGCAGGCGATCGCATTGTTCAGTTTGCTGAACTCACCGGAATTCCCACCACCACATTTGCCATGCTCCAGGCCTTGCCCAATACCGCGCTATGGCATCGCCTCGAAAAAGAAGGACGGTTGCATTCCCAAAGTGGCAACATCAACCAAACAACATTGATGAACTTCGTTCCCACCCGACCAGTAGAAGAGATTGCCCACGAATATGTCGAGGCGTTCTGGCAACTGTACGAACCTCGACAATACTTAGATCGGGTCTATCGTTATTTCTTAAAACTGGGCGCGCCACGGGTTAAACCACCCTTTCAATGGCCCGACCCTATTATTGTCAGAGCATTATTGCTAGTCTGCTGGCGGCAAGGCATAGTTCGCAACACTCGGTGGATGTTTTGGCATCATTTGGTGAATATCCTCATCCGTAACCCGAGTGTTGCAGAACAATATTTGGCCGTTTGCGCCCACAACGAGCACTTCATAGAGTATCGGCAAATTGTGCGACAGCAAATCGAGGCGCAACTAGATGCGCTTTTAGCCCCCGAGCAACTCGAACAGCCCCTCGCACGCCATTAACTCGCCTAGTTCTAATTCGACTCAGTACCTTGGTTAGGATCTCCCGCCACCACTGAGGAAGCCCCAGCCGCCTCCGATTCTGCACCTTGCCGCGTTTCATCGCCGGAGAGGGTATCTTGTCCAGTGGTGCGTACTGCTTCGTCTACAGGAGTTTGAGTGCCAGTTCCTGACTGAACTCTAGGTGCCGACTTCTTCGTAGGTGCGCCGACTTCTTCTAGCTCATGCAGTCCAAAATTGTTGGTATTCACACCCGCGTAGTTTACTTTGCTGAAGCGCACAATCACAGGATATTTGATACCACTTTGATCAACGGATGCAACTGTTCCTATCTCGTTGTACCAGTAAGATTCTGGACGTAGCACCTTAACCGACGAACCGCGCTGTACCATGACCCTTTTCTCCTTCTTAAATGGATGAATCTTATGAATTCCGCCACTACCTGAACTGCTGAAGCACCGCAAATCGCCTTAGCAATCCTCTAAGGCCCATCACTCTTGAAACCTAGATGGGCTATGGCGTTTTATTTCAAACCTCGGTTAACCTTACAAGCACCTTACTTTGCAGCCAGTGACAGTACCTCTCCCATTGGGTAGACCTGCACCCGAGCATTCCCTAAAGAAACCTGTGTTTCTGCGGTCCACTGAGCAGTAAAAGTCCACTGCAATCATATTTTTATGAAAAAAATAGGCCTAAGGTCTGATAACCTTAAGCCCCAAACAACCAAAATGAGTACACCTTGAAATCTCTAGCGCAACCGTGAAATCTCTAGCGCAACCGTAAGAGTCACTCTCACGCACTAAACCTGCTTCTCTAGCTTCTAAAGATGCTCAACACCCATGTGCCAATGTAACGCTTCAACGGCAGGTCACCGGGAGAAGAAACATTGCAGTTAAAGTAGTACATTCCACCAGCACGAGGGTTTTGGACATCAGAAAAAACAACCTCAAACGCTGTACCTGCTGGAATGGGGGATTCAGGGATAATTTCAATGACGCGATTATCTTTATCAACCTTGGCAGAACTAATGGGGATCTGAGTGGTTTTACCAAAGCCTAAAAATTTGCTTTTAGGAGCCAATTGCAAGGTAATGGATTTTTCGTTGATGTCCCCATCGTAATACTTCGGATAAGTAATACTAAGGCCGTCAATTGCCAGATTTTGGCGTCCAATCTTGAGGCGATATCGATCTGCAGGATGGCCAGGTTGACCATACTGTAGGTTATAACCAAGCTGCTGCTTGCCTGAGGGACCATTACTGCCCCAGGTGAACGTAAAGCCTGGATTAGATTGGGCCAAGCTCACCGCAGGCACTCCTGCGAGCAATAAGCCTGCCACACAGAGCGACGAACCCCAACGACGGATAGAAGAGCTTGGGTAAGACATACGCATGAGTTTGTGAAGTTCTTTGCAATAGTTTATCTTGCTGCCAACAATAGCAGTCTTTTTATGCGTTTTATCGGTGCATGTGCCAGTTAGAAAGAAGGCTTTGGCCCAGGGGGTACTGCTTTCCTACTTGCCTCTTTTGACGCGGGCCGTGGCATAAAAGTGCCCCACTCTATCATCTTGTGCCAGACAGGGAAAATATCCTTGGGGTGACTCCCGTTTAGCACGAGCGGGGCTTGCCTTTTTTGAAAATTGGCGCTTTCTTCTATCTCCTGTATGAAGATACATTTACTGTGCCTCCAAATTGGATTTTGCCCATACTATAAACCTATATACCTAATCTGAATCCTTCTAGGTGAAAGATGATGAACTCACTTCCCTCACTCCTTCGCTCTAAGACAAGCTTGGCGATCGCCCTATATCTGTCTGTGTTTGGCAGCCTATTCTGGTTGGTCAACGCCCAAGTTGCATCCATGCGACTCCTACAGACGGGCCAGTCTGTACTGCTGCGATAACGAAAGCGTGCGCGCTCTTGGCGCTCCTAGAGACTTAACTGACGGTTGCATTCACCCTTCAGTTCCAAACTCAAATCAGCGCTGCTGTTGCGGTTTTAGCAGTCAACCGGAACAGGATTTGCTTAAGGGCCATTGCAGCCCAGTCAATATCTTCTAAGGTCGTAGCATGTCCGAGGGTCAGGCGTACCCCAGTCTGGGCTTGCTCGGGGGAATACCCCATGGCGGTGAGTACGTCACTCGGTTGCGTTTTGCCACTATGGCAGGCAGACCCTGCACTAATGGCAATCCCTGCTAGATCCATTTGCTTGACGAGCACTCGTCCACTGATGCCATTCTCAGATTGGCAGAGTAAAGGCAGCGCGATACAAAAACTGGCATGGTGGGGCAGTCGATTCTGTAAGTCTCCGGTCACTTCTAATTGCTCAAGGTCTTGTAACTGATGGATCAGGCGATCGCGCAGTGTCGCAAGACGCTGGGGTTCAGTCTGTAATTCCGTGAGGGCACAGGCAGCAGCAGCCCCAAATCCGGCCAAATTAGCCACCGCAGGGGTGCCGGAGCGCAACCCTTGTTCTTGGCCACCCCCCTCTAAAAGCGGACGTAGCGGCGTTCCTGGTTTGACATACAGGGCACCACTGCCTTGGGGGCCATAAAGCTTGTGGCTCGACAACGACAATAAATCTATCGGCAAAGACGACACATCAATGGGCAAACGTCCAACCGCTTGCACTGCATCCGTGTGGAATATTGCACCGTGGCGTTGGGCAATAGCACCTAAGGTAGCAATCGTTTGCACAGTGCCCACTTCGCTCTGGCCATAGATAATAGACACCAACACTGTATTGGGTTGCAATGCAGCAGTCAGATCCTCAGGATTGACCCTCCCCGCCCGATTCACAGGCAGACGCGAAACCTGCCACCCTTGCAGCTCTAGTTCTAGGGCTGTGTTAGCAACGGCAGGATGCTCCACGCTGGAAATAATTAGATGTTGCGGCTGGCGAAAGTGACGTGCCACGCCTTGAAGCGCTAAATTGTTTGCTTCGGTCCCTCCAGAGGTAAACACAATAGACTCTGCAGAAGCGCCAATGAGCTGGGCAACCTGCCACCGTGCTTGCTCTACCGTAAAAGCAGCCCGTCTGCCCCATTCATGAAGGCTCGCGGGATTTCCCCAGCCTTGGGTCAAAACAGCGTGCATTGCGGCACTGGCCTCAGGACGGCAGGGCGTTGTTGCACTATAGTCCAGGTAGATTTGCATAGACACAGGGAGATGTTTATCTAGTAGCCGCATGCCACTGCGCTACCCCTACTTCCTCAGTGTATCCAACCCTTGTAATTACGGTTTTCCCTAAAGAAAAACACTAGGCCCGTCTGGGTGTAAGCGATACCATAAAAATTAACAGATTGGCAGCAAACTTATTGGTTCTATAAGAAGGATCGCTTACAGGTCATGGGATTTTTCGATTCAGAAATTGTCCAGCAAGAAGCTAAGCAATTGTTTGAGGATTACCAGTCGCTGACACGCCTTGGCGGAGATTATGGCAAGTTTGACCGCGAAGGAAAAGTGCTCTTTATCGAGCAAATGGAAGCCATGATGGAGCGCTACAAGGTTTTTATGAAGCGCTTTGAACTGGCGGATGATTTTATGGCCAAGCTCACGGTTGAGCAAATGAATACTCAGTTGGGCCAATTTGGGATTACATCGCAGCAGATGTTTGATCAAATGAGACAAACCTTAGAGCGGATGAAACAACAAATTGAGACATAGCAGGGAATTTTTCTAGGCCTGCAACTTTCAGTTAAATTGGCAGTACAACTTTCCGCCTGTACACTATGCCAATTCTCACCAATCTCAATGGACATATCTCCGAAACAGCTCAAGTCTCCGTTCTAGATCGCGGATTTCTGTACGGAGACAGCATTTATGAGGTCGTTCGCACCTTTCGGGGTCGCCATTTTGGCCTGCAAGAGCACCTTGATCGTCTCAGGCAATCTGCACAGTACTTGTACATGGATCTGCCTTGGGACGATGCGTATATCAAGACAGAAGTTGAGAAAACCCTAGCCCATGCAGAGTGGGAAGATTCCTATATTCGCATTGTGGTTAGTCGCGGGACAGAATCGCTGATCAGCCTTCAGCCCAGCCGCGACCTCCAACCCAGTTTGTTGATTATTCTATCGGCCATACCGCCGCAGCCCACCTTATCAGAAACGGGCCTGCACTTGGTGATTCCGCCTCGATTGCGCAACAGCAAAGCAGCACTCGACCCAGCGGCCAAAACAGGTAACTACCTCAATAATATTCTGGCGTTGTTGGAAGCACAGCAGTTGGGCGCAGATGATGCGCTGTTACTCAATACCGAAGGTGAGATCACAGAAGCAACCACTAGCAATCTGTGGATTGTGAAGGACGGTCTAGTTCTGACGCCTCCTGTTGAAGCAGGCATCTTGGTGGGAATTACCCGTCGGTTTTTGTGGCAAATTTTGGAAGACTACCAAATCCCCCATGCAGAGGCCACGCTGAAACCGGCTGATTTAGACACTGCCCAGGAGGCGTTTTTGAGTTCTTCGGTGCGGTTGTTGATGCCTGTGCGTCAGATTAACGAAACTCCCCTACCGCTCTGCCCTGGCCCGGTGACGCGCAAATTGTGGGACGGGTTGCTGGATTTGATGGAGGCGACAGCCCATGAGTAGAGACTGGAACCTACGGTGTTGCTGCCAAGGGAGTGTGAACAATCGTCAGCGATCGCACAAAGAAGCCCGTGATACCAGGTAAGGTTGGGGGAAGGCCTCAATACAGTTCTACGAAGGGTCGGAGGCCATGGCTGAGCTAGAGTGTATCCCGTATGCAGTCGGCCATGCCGATGAGGGGGTCTGTCTATTACTCAAGATAGGGCCTTACCGTGTGCTGTTGGATTGCGGTTTGGTCGATGGGCGATCGCTGCCGCTCAGTGGAGATTGGGCACCAGCAGAAGGGTCGTGGGTCCATCCGCACTGGCCTGCCGACCTCGTTCTGTGTTCCCATGCACACCCCGATCATGCACAGGGATTGCTAGATTTACATGCCGCCTATCCAAAACTGCCGATCTTCAGCAGTGCCGCAACGGCCCAACTGTTACCCCTCAACTGGATAGACCCTGGCGATCGCAATCTCGACTTTTGCCACACCCTCCCTTGGCGCATCCCCACTGAAGTTGCCCCCCAACTCACGGTTGAACTCTATCCTGCGGGTCATCTGCCGGGTGCTGCCGCTTTCTTGTTAACCTATACGCCAAGTTTTGGCTCCGAGAGTGCGGAAGCACGACCCTATACGGTGCTCTACACCGGAGATTTTCTGCTTTCTAATTCGCGGCTCGTGGATGGCTTACCGCTGAATGAACTGAGAGGCTTAAACCCTGATGTTTTAATTCTGGAAGGCAGTTTTGGTACCGCACGCTACCCCCATCGTCGCCAGCAGGAAACCCAGTGTGCTGAGCGGATTCTTAAGGCTATTCGTCAAGGACAGTCGGTCTTACTGCCCGTGCCGATTTTAGGCTTGGCCCAAGAACTCCTGATGTTGATGCGCAGCCATCACACCTTTACCGGCAAAGATGTAGAGATTTGGGTAGAAGAACCCATTGCCCAAGCCTGTGATGCTTACCTCGCGCTCTTGCCTCATCTGCCGCCTACCGTGCAAAATTTTGCCCAACATCAGCCATTGTTCTGGGATGACCGCATCCGTCCCCGGGTGAGACGTCTCTCCTCAACCCTGCGATCGCCCATTGCTGAGCATCCCTGCATTGTGTTGGCGAGTGAGACCACGGATGTGGCTGCCTACTGTTGTTCAGGCGATCGCAATTGGTTGGTGTTATGGCCCCAGTACCCGCCCCAGCGCCATGCCGCAACTGGCGAAGTTTTTGGGCCCGAAGCTGTTTCCTATGATGTCAATTTAGAGCGGTGGCAATTTTTACTGCAAACAGGCAAAGTCGACTTCGAAACCTACCTGTTAGCGGAACATTGCGACGGGCCAGGCACCACCCAACTCATCCATAACTTAAGGCCCCAGCACGTTGTTTTTGTGCATGGTAGCCCTGCTTATTTGGCGGACCTCACGAGCTTAGACGAACTCGCAAACCGCTATCACTTGCATTCGCCAGGGGCAGGCAAGCGCTTGGAATTGCCCGTTGGCGATGGCCTAATTCAAACCATTGCACCCTCATCTTCTAAAGACACCATCTTTGAGGGCGAGGTCTATGAACTAGACAGGGAAATTCGCATTGCCCTGCCCCTTCAATTACAACAAGATCCACGCTGGCGAGACTTTATCGATACAGGGCTCATCGAGGCAAGCTGGCAAGGCGAAACCTTAGTCCTGCGCAGTATCTCGCAACGCGAACTGCTGGCCACTCACTATCAAACCCTAACCCCGCAAGTGAAATGCTGTGGCGGTTGCAAACACTACAAAGGCCAACGCTGTTGGAATCAGCGCTCTACGCTCTACAGCTTTAAGGTCTCTCCAGATGGCTACTGTCCAGCCTTTGAGGCCAACCCTCCTGCGAGCACCGAATAAATGTATAGAAATAAACCAAAGGGGCAAGCCATAAGGGCATCGGTAGCGCAGATGTCGTCATCCACTTCAGCGATGCAGCCTTAAAGCTTACCCCTTCAACCCTGAACCATTAATCATGATTGGGTTCTGGGTGAGAATTTGGAATCTGCTCCGCCTCAGGACAATCTTCCGAGACCAAGGGTTCTACGTCACCCCGTGAGACGGATGCAAGTTTGCGGGTCACTGCACCGATGCTCTCTAGACGAACCATTTCTTCCCAAGAGCAGACTTCATCTTCTTCATCGGTTTCGTAGCGCAACGTGACTAGATCCCCTTCCATGTCGGTAATACGTGCCCGTTCTAGCCAGCGTTGCTGATCGCGCAAGAACACCCACACTTCGTGACCTTCGCTGTAAAGCTGATAAATCTTGCGGTGTAGCATATTGCCTCTCCAAAACCAATTGTCTCAGCCAACCCAACTTAGGGCCTTCACCTAGCCACTGAACCTCTCTAAAAAAGTGCTGTCACTCAAATATTAAGGCTGATTTAACTAAGTTTCGAGCATTTTACCTATTCACTAGACCCTAGGTTTACAAGAGTGTATCAAGTAAGTTGCTTGTTCAACAGCAAACCGCCTAGGAAACTTTCAGAGGGAATCGCGGATGTACATCGGGGTTGAGGTCGCTGACACCTATCGAAAAACCGTTGTGCAAAGTTTAAATCCTCTAGGGGGTGTAGCCTTAAATACATCACTAGCCTAGCGTGCTGAATCGACAATGGCTACCGACTATTCCACTTCTGCGGTAGGGACTGCCGCACTTGGAAAGAGGGTAATACCGCTTTGATCTTCAAACACATGTACCTGATGCCGATGGATAGACAGTCCTAGGCGATCGCCAATGTTGAACTTAGCTTGCGGATCAATCCGGACTTGTAGATAAGGTTGGGTGTTATGGCCTGCAATACAACAGGTCAAGTTGGTTTCGTGGCCTAAGGCTTCGACCAACACCACCTCTACCATCAGGTCGGGGGTTTTATCGAGGGCTAAGCTGAAATGTTCAGGTCGAATGCCTAGGGTCACTGGCTGATTGACATAGGGGTGTAGCGTTTGCTTCCACGCCTCAGGAAGCTCTAATTCAAAGGAGGGATGGTGCAAACGATTGGGGGCCTTAACCACTACATCAATAAAGTTCATGGGCGGTGAACCAATAAAGGCCGCCACAAAGCGGTTCGCAGGACGTTGGTAGAGTTCCAGGGGGGCTGCAATTTGCTGAATTTCTCCAGCATTCAGAACCGCAATGCGATCGCCCATCGTCATGGCTTCGGTCTGGTCATGGGTGACGTAAATCGTCGTTGTGCCTAGCTGACGCTGCAACTGCACAATTTGAGCGCGGGTTTGAGCACGCAACTTCGCATCCAAGTTAGAAAGCGGTTCATCCATTAAGAAGACTTGAGGGCTACGGGCCATGGCTCGCCCTAGGGCGACCCGCTGCTTCTGTCCACCGGAGAGTTGTTTGGGATAGCGGTTCAGGAGGGGTTCTAACTCCAACATCGCTGCCACGTGGCGCACAGATTGAGCCACCATTTCTTTTTTAAGACCTGTTCGGCGTAGACCAAACGCTAAGTTGTTATACACCGTCATGTGCGGATACAACGCATAGCTCTGGAACACCATGGCAATATCCCTCGCCTTCGGAGGCAAAGTATTAACCCGGCGATCGCCAACCCAAATATCACCTGCTGTCGGGGTTTCAAGCCCCGCAATCAAACGCAGCAACGTACTTTTACCGCAGCCCGAAGGCCCCACCAACACCATAAACTCGCCATCCGCGATAGTGAGGTTGATATGCTGCAAAATATTGATCGAGCCCACAGACCCCGTCCCGCGAACCGGAACGGAATTCTTGGTCTTCTCTTTGGGAAAAGTGTCAGGAACTGCCAACGTTGGGTTGGTGAGTGAAGTGGCACGCTGTT
>DATNQK010000151.1:0-9400 GCA_036704065.1 Stenomitos sp. | reverse complement strand
AGATCCCCTTCTTTGATCAAGAGCTTGCCCAGAATTTCATTGAGTGGTCCACCCACTTGGATGACGCCTGAGGTGGGTTCAATCCGGCCAAGGGCCGCAACTCGCACAGGCGCTTTGGCCACAGGCTTTGTCTCTGCCTCTGGTTCTTTGATGGGTGCATGGGCGAGCCGCTGTAAGCCAACAATGGGAAGTGCGATCGCCGCTGCGATTAACCCCAAAATGAGCCACAGCATTGGAAATAAGCCCTTAACGGGTTGAGCAGACATAGTTTAGATCTCAGAAACAATAGAACGGGGTTTGATCTGGCCCAAAAAGGCATTGATATAGGTTGATAGCACTCCAACATGGGGTTCAGTGACCAGGGTGTAGTGGTCACCCGGCAGAGAGCGAATCATCAAAGACCGTCCCAGAAGCTTTTTCCACTGGGTACGGGCTTTCTCTCCAAAGAGGCTGAGTAAGGGGTTATCAATGGCTTGAGCTTCCAAGTACAGCGATGGAATGGTGGCTCTGATGGGTGCAGCGGTGTAAGAACCGAGGGCCTTGCTATGAGCAGTAAAGACTGTGTGTAGTTGTTGAAGGGCTTCTACGTTAAAGCCTCGGGGCAGAACTCCAATGCGCTGTCCCTCATCTAAGAGTTGAGCCAGCAAAGATTCGGTAACGGTGGGGCGATATCTCAAGGTTTGACTGAGGCGTTGCACTTGTTCTGGGAAGAAGCCTAGCCCCTTGGTGAAGGTTGTAAAGTCGTCTACCGCATCGCGCTCATGGGCATGGGGAGCAGGACTATCTATCAAAATAAGGCCGCTGACGGTTTGCTGCTGTTGGATGAGTTGCAGGGCCATTTCGTAGGCGACAACGCCACCCATAGACCATCCACCCAGGAAGTAAGGGCCTTGGGGCTGAATTTTTTGGATCGCTTGGATATAGCAGCGAGCCATGGTTTGGATGTTGTCGATGGGTGAAATGGAGTCCTCTAACCCCAAGGCTCGGATGCTATAGAATGGCCAGTCTGGATTGAGGTAGCGAGTGAGGGGAGCATAACAACTAATGCCACCCCCAATGGGATGGATAAAAAAGAGCGGCGAAGTGCTGAGGGTTCCTTTTCGGTAGTTGACGATCAGGGGAGAGGGTAAAGGGGGTGCAATCGGTTCGGCAGGTTGCAGTACTGGTGGCGAACTTGCTTCGCTGACGTGGTTTACATTCTGTTGGGGGGAGGCAGAGGAGGAATCCATAGCGGGTTCTGGTTCGGTGGCGAGATGGAGGGGTGGGTCAGTGGGATGGGATGGGGTGTTTAGAGGTGAGGTGGATTCAGTGGCAGAAGGTTGAGCTTCGGGGGTGCATGGCTCTAGAAGGGGTGCGATCGCTTCATTCTCTTGTGTACTGAGATAAGCAGCCAGGCCAGCAATGGTGGGTGTTTCCAGTAAGACGGTCATGGGAATGCTGACGGAGAGCTTTTTCTGGAGTTGAGAGAGGAGCCCAATTGCCAGGAGGGAGTCACCACCAAGCTCGTAGAAGCTATCGTTAAGGCCAATGGGTGCAGTGCCAAGGTAGGCTTCCCATTGTGTTGCTAACAACGCTTCTAGTTGGGTTTGAGGGGCAGCATAGGCGATCGCCAAGCTGGGTCGAGGGGCTTTGGGTTGGTTGGAGTCTAGGTCAAGTTCTAGCGATTCTAGAAGCTGGTTAGCGTCCCATTGGGCTTGTTGTTGAAGTAGGAGACTAAGCTGTTGAGGGCAAACAATCACTTGGGGTTGAGATTGGTTCAGGATACGGGCGAACGCTTCCGCGCCTTCCTCTGGTGTGAGGGCAACGAGCCAACTCTCTTCTTCCTGGGTACGTGCTTTGTTTTTGAGACGTTCAGCACGGGAGTCAACAGCCATCCCTACGGCATCCCATTCCGTCCAGTGGATGGAAATGGCAGGGGTTTGACTCGTTTGTTGTTTGTAAGAACAGAAGGCGCTGAGAAATTCATTGGCAGCACCATAGCCCACCTGTCCAAACAGGGTTTTGTACAGGACTGTACTCAAGGAGCTACTGAGGATCCAGAAATCGAGGGGGCGATCGCGGAAGAGTTGATCGAGCACGAGGGTTCCGGTCACTTTGGCTGCCAGAATTTTCTCTGTATCGCTGGGTTTGCGACCTTGAATAATGCCGCCAAAATCGGCAACCCCTGCACAATGGATTACCCCATGAACAGGGCCCAATTCAGCTTCGGCTTCAGCCAATAGCGATTGGAGGCTGGGTAGATCGGTGGCATCGGCTTGTCCAACCCACACTTTTGCCCCGTAGGATTCTAGGGTTAGAAGCTGCTGAATTTTGTTTCGCGTTGGATCGGATTCGTCGTGGGTGAGGCACCAGTTTGTCCAGTTGCGACGGTCTGGGAAGGCGGAACGGCTCACTAAAATAAGCTTCGCTTGTACAGTTTTGGCCAAGTAGCTCGCCAGGGTGAGTCCAATACCCCCCAAACCTCCTGTAATGAAATAAACTCCCTGAGTGCGAAGTTTTTGGGGCTTAGGCTCCGGTTCTGAAAGCAACATAGGTTCATGGCAGGGCACCCAGCGCGATCGCCCTCGATAGGCCATTTCCAACGGGGCATCGGGTGTAACCAGATCGACCAAAAGGGTTTGCAGCCAATCAATTTGGGTTAATTCCTTAGGGGTTTTATCCTCGAGGTCAATTAGGCGACAGGAAATTTGAGGATATTCCTGAGGGATGACCTTGAGCGCACCCAAAAGGGTACTTTTGACTGGGTTAAGGGCTTCTGTGCCCAGGATGTTATAGCTCCCGTTTGTGATGATGCTAAGCTGCACCGGATCAAAGTGGCCCAACTTACCCATTGCCTGAACCAAAGACAACAGGGCATAGAGTCCACGATGGGTCTGGCCCAGAACGCTTTCGGCTTTGAAGTCAACCTTTCCAGGCTTGGTAAAACTCCACAGGTGCAGGATGTGTTGCGGAAACTGACCCTGACTCTTGAGATTGGCCAACAGGTTGAAGTATTCCTGAGGTTCGGCAGCATTCAAGGTGAAATGGGCTTTGGGCGATCGCCAGCGATCCCCATCTAGGCCCACTGTAATCACCGTTTGGCCTGCTACAGTGAGCTGTTCTGCAAGGGCCATCCCTAACCCCATTTCATCTAAAAAAATCAACCAACTTTGACCACTCGGTAGGGTTTTGAGGGGTAACGATGGGAGTTGTTTCCATGACGGGGTATAAAACCATTGACTCGGGTCAGGGTTACGAGACAACCCAAAGCTGGACATGCTGCCCTCCTTAGGAGGATCCATCCAATAGCGCTGGCGCTCAAAGGGATAGGTAGGCAGGGGAATCCGCTGACGGGTTTCGCCTCTGTAGTAGCGCTTCCATTTACAGGGCACCCCTCTGAGCCAAAGTTGACCTAAAGTGCTAAGCAGGGCTTGGGCTTCGGGGATGTTTGGGATTAGAGAAAGGCTGTTGAGGAGTGACTGGCCTTGATAGTGAGGGTGACGCCGGACTAGACCCGTTAAGGTTCTTCCTAGGCCTACTTCTAAGAAAATCCAATTCGGTTCCGTCAACAGTTCGGCGATCGCCTCTCCAAAGCGCACGGTATGGCGCAGATGCTGTATCCAATATTCTGGATCCACTGCTTCGCTGGGGGTAATCCAAGTCCCAGTGACATTAGAGAAATAAGCGCGTTGTGGTGGGTTGAAGTGGATTGCGTTGAGCACCTGGCGAAAATCCGCCAGCATGGGATCTACCAGTGGGCTATGGAAAGCATGAGAGGTGTTGAGCCGTGTCACAGATTGGCCTGCGGCAGTCAGTTGTGTTTCGAGTTGGGCGATCGCCGCTATGGAACCGGAGACCGTACAAACTGCCCCATTGGATGCTGCAAGGGAAATCTCATCACTGAGCCACTGTGCCACCTCTGCTTCAGAGGCTGAAATCGCTAGCATTGCCCCTGAAGGTAGTTGTTGCATCAGACGGGCACGATGGGCAATCAACTTCAGGGCATCTTCTAAGGAAAAGACGCCTGCAATGCAGGCGGCGACGTATTCCCCTAAGCTATGTCCCACCATTGCTTCGGGTTCAATGCCCCAATGTAACCAAAGTTGGGCAAGGGCATACTCAACCGCGAACAGAACTGGTTGTGCCCATTGGGTTTGATCCAACAGGTTGGGGCGATCGCCTTTGGGGTATAGCAGTTCGCGGATATCTTCTCCGAGATGGGGCTGTAGCAGTTGCGCGCACTGATCCAACGCCTCACGGAAGACGAGTTCATGGTCGTAGAGATCCCGTCCCATGTTGAGTGTTTGGGCACCCTGGCCTGGAAACAGAAACACGACGGGGCTGCGATCTGCTTTTACAGCAAATACTTCATCGGCTTTGGGGTTTTCTAAGGTCTGGATTGCATCCTCAACTGTTTGCACCAGACAAACCCTGCGATGGCCAAAGGCTTGACGACCCACCGCTAGGGTAAACGCCACATCTGCTAGAGAAGCTCCGGGGTGTTGGCGTAGATAAGTGGCTAGATTGTGCTGCTGCTGGGTCAGTGCCACCTCCGACTTGGCAGACAGGATCAGCATTTGCCAATGCCTACGGGGAGGACTAACTTCTAGGGGAATGGCTGGGGCTTCTTCTAAGACGAGGTGGGCATTGGTTCCTCCAATCCCAAAGGAGCTGACTCCGGCCCGTCGCGGTGATGTGGTTTGGGGCCAATCAGTCAACGCTGTATTCACGAAGAATGGACTTTGGGCAAAGGGAATGGCGGGGTTAGGGGTGTCAAAGTTGAGGCTAGGGGGAATGGTTTTGTGATGGAGTGCCAGAGCGACCTTAATCAGGCTGGCAACTCCGGCGGCGGTGTCTAAGTGGCCAATGTTGGTTTTAACTGACCCTAGGGCGCAAAACTGAACTTTGTCGGTGCTGTGGCGAAAGGCTTGGGTCAATGCCGCGATTTCAATGGGATCGCCGAGAATGGTGCCTGTCCCGTGGGTTTCCACATAGGAAATGGTCTCAGCAGGCGTGTTGGCGATCGCCTGAGCTTCTGCAATGACAGCGGTTTGTCCTTCAACGCTGGGGGCTGTGTAGCCCACCTTCGCGGAGCCATCGTTGTTAATGGCCGATCCTTTGATCGTGGCGTAGATGGTGTCATGGTCGGCAATGGCATCGGCCAAGCGCTTCAGTAATACTACCCCCACACCATTGCCGCCTACGGTTCCTTGGGCTTTGGCATCAAAGGCACGACAATGTCCATCCGGCGATAAAATCATGCCCTCGGTATAGAGATACCCCGTAGGGTTTGCATACACCGTTACCCCACCCGCAAGGGCCATGTCACACTCCCCATTGAGGAGTCCCTGACAAGCAAGATGGGTGGCGACTAGAGAGGTAGAGCAAGCGGTTTGAATCGAAAGGCTAGGCCCGCGTAGGTTTAGTTTGTAGGCCACCAGGGTGGGTAAAAAATCCTTATCGTTGCGGATTTGCACCTGATAGCTATCTAGATTGGGGTTAGATAAGAGATTTGGGTAAAGCGATTGCAAAAGATAGGAATTGAGTCCTACCCCTGCATAGACGCCAATGGCCCCTGGATAGGTTTGGGGGTTATAGCCGCCATGTTCTAAAGCCGTCCATGCCTGCTCTAAAAAGAGACGATGTTGGGGATCAACAATCTGCGCTTCCTTGGGGCTGAAGCCGAAAAATTCAGCATCAAACAGATCGGCTCCTTCAATGACGCCTGTGGCCTTTACATAATTGGGCTGGTTGAGCAGATAAGGCGGTACGCCTGCATTCCGTAACTCTTCGGTAGTAAAGAACTTAATGCACTCTTTGCCCGATTTGAGGTTATCCCAGTATTCGGCGATCGTTTGGGCTTCAGGAAATTTTCCAGCCATACCGATGATGGCAATATCTGTGTCAGCGATCTCAGGGATGGCCTCTAAATCTTGATATCTCTCTGTCATAGTGATGAGCGTTCATATTCTTGTGTAGTTGACCTTCCCCCTGTTGGCTTGAATTCAATGCGGCTAATCCCTAATCATCGTCTGCCAAATTTCGAAACTGCTGTCGTAACGCCCGTCTTTGCTGAAGCGTTGATTGTTGCGAAACCCTTACCTCGGTTCGTTGCTGTGCCTGTTCAGTGGCCGACACTTGGTTTTGCTGGTTTTGCAAATGGTTGGCCAACTGCGCAATGGTCGGGAATTGAAACAAATCAACGATATTCAACTCCCGCTGAAGGAGTGGTTGTAGTTTTGCCTGTACCTGCACCATTAGCAGGGAATGTCCCCCCAGGTCAAAAAAGTTATCGTGCAGTCCAATCGTACTCGTTCCCAGTAAATCCGCCCAGACCTGGGCAATCTGACGTTCCAGTTGGGTTTGGGGTAATGTAATCGATGCGCGATCGCCACTGTCTTCCGGTTTAGGCAGTGCTTTGCGATCAACCTTACCATTGCTGGTCAGGGGCAGTTGTTCCAGGCACATAATGAAGGCAGGCACCATGTAGTCTGGCAACTTTTGGCGTAAGGACTGGCGTAGGGCTGTAATTTCCACTGTTTGCTGCGGTTGGGGCACTACATAAGCACAGAGCTGCTTACTGCCTGGTCGATCTTCTCTGACCAGGATCGCCGCTTCTTGGACGTTGGGATACTGCGTAATGGCAGCTTCAATTTCCCCTAGTTCAATCCGGAACCCGCGAATTTTTACCTGATGGTCAATGCGCCCTAAAAATTGAATGGTGCCATCGGGTAGGTAGCGGCCTAGATCTCCTGTTTTGTAGAGATGGGCATTCGGCTCGGCAAAAAATGGGTCAGGGATAAACCGCTCGGCAGTGAGTTCGGGGCGATTGAAGTACCCTAGGGCTACCCCTGTACCCCCAATGTGGAGTTCCCCTGCCACACCAATGGGGACTGGGTTGAGGTTGGCATCCAAAATATGGAATCGCTGGTTGGAAATTGGTTTGCCGTAGGGAATACTCGTCCAGTGCGGTTCGACGGTTTCAATGGGATAGCAAATCGACCAGATTGAACCTTCCGTGGCACCGCCAAAGCTATAGATCTGGATTTGCGGCTGGGCATGGCTGCGGATTTGGTCGGGGAGCGTTACAGAAATCGCATCCCCGCTCATCATCACCACTCGGAGGCTATCGGGGAGGCGGAGATTTTGTTGGATGACGGTGGTCATCAGCATTTCCATTACCGCTGGGGCTGTGTCCCAATAGGTGACGCGGTGTTGGTGCATGAGCTGGAGCCACGCAGCTGGATTGAGTGCATCCTTCACAGGCGGAATAACGATGCCCCCTCCAGCGGCTAGCAATCCAAAGATGTCATAGACCGAAAGGTCAAAGCTCAAGGAGGCCAGACTGATAATGCGATCGCCAGCGTCTACCCTAAAGCGTTGGTTGATATCCAGATTGGTATTGACGGCCCCACGATGGGAAATCATCACGCCTTTGGGTTTGCCAGTAGACCCCGAGGTGTAAATGATATAGGCCAACTGGTCTGGGTTAATCTCTAGGTCTAGGTTTTGGGTGGGATAGGTGGCAAAGGTATCGGGCTGATCCAGGCACAATACCTGAGACTGATGCTGCGGCAAGCGATCCACAAACTGCTGCTGGGTTAAGACCACCGACGGTTGTGCATCTTCCAACATTTGCGCAATTCGGTCTGACGGATAGTTAGGGTCTAAGGGAACATATGCGCCTCCTACTTTGAGGATGGCCAACAGACCAACGACTAAATCGGGCGATCGCTCTCCATAAACACCGACTAAGGTTTCTGGGCCAACCCCCAGTTCGCGTAAGCGATGGGCGACCTGATTGGCGCGGTGATTCAGGGTTTGGTAGGAGACGGTTTGGTCTGCAAACAAGAGGGCGATCGCCTCAGGTTGTTGCTTTGCTTTTGCTTCAAAGCCTTGATGCAGGAGGAAAGAATCCTGAAACTCGGTATCAGTATTATTCCAGTCATAGACAATTTGTTGTCTTGCTTGGGCTGAAAGCAACGAGAGGGAATCGATGGGTGCATCGGGCTGTTGCACCATTTGGCCCAGTAAGGTTTGGAAGTGGTCGGCAAACCGCTCTATGGTTGCTGATTCAAATAAATCGCAGTTGTACTCCCAATCTGCACTCAGCCGTCCTTCAGATTCACCCATCGTGAGCAATAAATCGAACTTGGCGGTTGTGCTAGGAATCTGAACGGGTGTAAGGGTAAGGTTAGGCAGTACCAGTGCTTTTTCGGGTGTGTTCTGAAAGCTGAACATCACCTGAAATAGAGGACTATGGCTGAGGGTACGCGTCGGCTGTACCACTTCTACAAGATGCTCAAAGGGAATATCTTGATTGCGGTAGCCTTCTAAGGCCAACCGTTTGGTGCGCTCTAGGAATTCCCGCACTGTGGGGTTGCCGCTAACGTCATTGCGCAGGATGAGTGTGTTGACAAAAAAACCAATCAGGGGTTCGAGTTCGCTGGTGTTGCGGTTGGCAACAGGTGTGCCAATGGGGATATCACTTTGACGACTTAATCGACTGAGAAATAGGGCAAAGGCCGCTTCCAACACCATAAAAAGGGTGGTACCTGTGCTTTGGGCAATCGCATTGAGTTCACGCGTTAACTCAGCATCCAGACGGGTTTTGAGGGTCTGCCCTCGGAAGGTTTGGAGAGGGGGTCGGGGATGGTCTGTTGGCAGTTCCAACAGGGGCGACATGCCCTTCAGGTGTGTTTTCCAATAGGCCAACTGTTGTGCTGCTTCCGACTGGCTGAGCCACTGACGTTGCCATTGTGCGTAGTCAACGTATTGCAGTCCCAAGGGTGGCATTGCATCCCGTTGGCCTTGAGCGTTGTAGTGGGCCACTAACTCCTGCACTAAAATCCCCATCGACCAAGCATCGGTAATGATGTGGTGCAGTGTGGCAATCAGATAGTGAACCGTGGGTGCGGCCTGGATCAACACCACTCGGAACAATGGCCCATTTTGCAGGTGAAACGAATGTTGAGATTCCTGGAGGAGGGTGGATTGGAGTGAGTCGTTGAGTTGCTCGGGGGAGCGTGATCGCCAATCCCAACGTTCTAGCGGCAGTTCGATCTGCTCTGCCACCACCTGCAACGGTTCACCTTGATGCAGTTCAAAGTGGGTGCGAAGCACTTCATGGCGGTCAACAATTTTTTGCAGGCTTTGTATCAGCAGATCGTCTTGAAGGTGCCCTTCCAACCGAAGGGCAACGGGGATATTGTAGGCAGACTGACTGCCCTCAAACTGGCTGAGGAACCACAGCCGCTGTTGTGGAAAAGAAAGACGCAAGGGTTGCGTGCGATCCGCTTTGGGAATGCGTAAGGCTGGCTGGGACTGTTGTGTGGCATGGGCTTGAAGCTTTTGCAAAAACAACGCCCGTTGCGCAGGCGCTTGAAGCTCACCAGCACTCGCTGAAGATTGGTTGCGAAGG
>DATNQK010000150.1:0-4319 GCA_036704065.1 Stenomitos sp. | reverse complement strand
GTTCGAGTTCAGTTTTGGTGTAAGGACTTTGTTCTCCTTTGAGTAAGGCTTTGACAATTCGATGATTCACCAAGTCAGCCAATCGTCGAATTGGGGAGGTGAAGTGGCAATACGCAGGCAGGTTTAAGGCAAAGTGTCCCACTAAGGCAGGGCCATACTCTGCGCGGTTCAACCAGCTCTGCAACCTCTGCCGCATCGCTGCCGCCGATCCGAGGGTCAGCAAGGTCTGATACAACGTCTCACGCTCAGGGGCGATCGCCCTTGCGGTGTGATTGCGATACAGGGCTGGAATATCACGCTCTGCTAGCCATTGGGCTACCGCTCGATTGGCCAGGATCATGAATTCTTGGATCAGCAGATGACTATTAGTGCGCTCTGCTGTGGAGAGAGAGCCTTCTTCATTGAGCCACATGCCGAAGGGGGTGATTCTGCCCCCAATGGCACCTTGAGCAATACGGTGCCGATTGAGGATTTGCGACCAGTAATAAGCCTGTTGCAACAGATCCCCATAGGCATCGTTGGGGTCGCGTTGGGCGGCGTCTGCTTCGCTGTAGCTATAGCGTTTATGGCTGCGCATCCAAGACTCGAAGATCTCGGTCTGTTTGATCTCCGCATGGGCATTCAGTGTGACCCTTACAGTAATGGTCGGTCTATCTTGAAAGGCGAGCAAGCTGAGCTTATCTTCTGACAATGGCCTCGGTAACATGGGGGCATTGCCATTCCTGAAGTATTGCGTCTGCGTTCTAGCGATCGCCACTTTGTCCAAAATCGAACCGATGGTGACGAGTTCAGCGACATCTGCGATATGAACCGACAGGATTGCTCCGGTGGCTGTGGGTTCTAAACAGATGGCATCGTCGAGGTCACGCGAGTCTGGGCCATCGATGGTAATCCCTTGTACCTGCGGACGTTCCCACAGCGAATCTACCAAGGTAAGACGTTTGGCAAGAGCGATCGCTTGTGGGGGGAATTTCAACGTCGGCATTCACATCTAGCTAAGCATGAGGGTCAGTGGGAGCATCATCCAGATCCGCACGATGCCAAAACTCCACATAGAATTGTGCATTCTCCAATGGTTCAACTTCGTGATCCACCTCTGGTAAGACAATACCTAGGGTGTGCGAGTCTAGAAGTTCTACGCGATTGTAAGGCTCATGAATGCGATAGTACAACTGACCCTGCACGACAGTAATCACTGCCCATATCCCTCGTTTCGTCGCATGGTGGGCTCTTAACCCCTTCGGCATGGACTCAGCCGTAAAAGTCGAGGTGCGACGATAGGCAATGTAACCTTGGGGGATCTCTTGGCGATCGCAACGTACACAATCGAGGGGTGACCCGATGCGGCTCGCTCGGCCTGCTTCCGTTATTACCCAAGGCCGCTCGAAAAACGGGGGTAGATGGCGCGTATGTTGAGGATGGCCACAGTCTAAGTCTGCGACCCAATGATTCTCTTCATCGAGATGAAATGCAACGATCTTGCGTAGCATTTAGCTTCCCCTTTCGTGGTTCAAGGCAACGGTAAGGGATGTGTTTCCCCTTCTCCCACAATGGGATAGCCTCTCCAGACTAAAGTAGGGGGTTGATTACAATAGCCAATTTCAGCGGACCAACGCGATGGAAAGTTAGGGTCTAAAAATTGAAGGCGTAACGTTCCCCAGTGATAGGTTCGCCTCCCATCCCGCCCTTCACGGTAGGCGTCGCACTTCACTTTGGATTCGGATTGTCTCCAATAGCCGTAATACGTTCCCCGGCCTTGGTACTGTCCAGCCAATCCATCAATAAACATGGCCCCCTTAGCCTGATCTCCATAAGTCCAAATTGCGCTCTTGCCTCGATCTGTTTGATAAACTACTTTGCCGTAATAACTGCCCCACACTTCATCGGCTCGAACAGGCAACATATTGAGTGCCAAGGCACATAGAGTCGTCGCATACACACAGCGCTTGTAAAACTGCTGACGAGAAAACAGAGCTGTAACAAGGGGGTTTGGCATAATTGAGCACATCAAAGAACCACATCAATCGTCTTTACTCTGCGCTAGCAACTCATCCAGAGTATTGGGAAAATCACCCCGCGCTACCAGACGACTAAAAGCAGCATAACAATCCTTTTTATCCCCCTCTTTGCGCGGATAACCTAACCAAAGAATAAAAATGGCATTTTGCTGTGGTGTTTTGAGGGCACGAAAAAACAACCGATATCGATCCGGCAAACTCATCTTCTTGACTCTGCCGTACTTTTTCAACGGCCCCGTTAGGGCAAAGTGTGAGGCATAGGGGTCAGCAGGGATTTTCTCTTTAATGGCTGTCATTATGGCTGCATAGAGCTTGACGGTGGGGTGCTTCAGGTATTGCTCAGGGGTCAGCGTCCGCTTCAGGTCACGCACCTGCATCTGTAAGTCACGTCGCTGTTGGCCAAAAAGCCCCCGCACAAAGTAGATGTGCCACCCATTAATGACCACCAACCTCTACCCCAGCAATCAGTTCATCATCTTCAATCGCCATTGCCTCTGTATAGGCTTCGACTTCTAAAGGATGCGATAAAGCCTGTTTCATGAGAAAGTCCAAGTACAAACTCATCATCAGCTCGTCTTCCTCATTCTCAGGTTGCTCAGAAGCAACTCTACGGATGAGAAGGGTATCCGCATCAATCACCTGAACTATTCCTCCCACTTCAGCAAACTGAGGATTCTCCTTAAAAAAGCTACTGCTGAAGCGGTATCCCGATGAATTACCAATTTTTGCCCAAGATGCTTTGTAAGTTTTACGGGCCATGACTTCAAGCCTTACGTTATTACATCTAGTTATAACATTTAGAATTTGAAGATGCAGTTTAGTTCGGCATAGGGCTATGCCTCTTCACCCCAAGCCCCCCAACACCTCACTGCATCCCAGCTGCAATGCTCTATAGCTATACCGAGGAAATAGAAAATGACCAAGACCAGTGATGCCCTAAAAATCCTTGATGCCTTGTGTGCAAAGGATGGAGAAATAGCACAGATGGTACGCAAAGCTTCCTTGAATGCCCGTTTCGAGCAGATCATTTATGCTGCGAGAAGCCAAGCAGGCCTAAATGATCTGCAGCTTGCAGATTGAATATGCGTCGAAAGAGCGATCACCTGTTTGCAGTTCATCCAAAACCTTCATTTCTGTCTCAATTCAGCCCCCACTGAGATTCGTGTTAATACGTTTTCCATCCCTTGGCGCGCTTGTGACAGATGAATCAGACTGTTGGTCATGACAAAGAGAAAATTCCCAGCCAACAACATGGCCTCGACTTCAAACACAGCCTGATCAATGTCTGCCTTCGCATCGATTTCCCCAATCTCTTGCGCTTCCAAAAGGCATTGCCTTAATAAAGAAAGCCACTCATCTATCACTTGAAGGACGAGATCACGAGCCAACCCAGGACGGGTATCTAGTTCTGCAGCCACTGAGGCAAAAAAACACCCCCCTGGGAAAACCCTGCGTTCAAGATGAGACAGGTAGGCATCAACCGTGACTCTCAGACGCTCAACGCCCCCAGCTGCATTCGCCGCAGGTTGAAGCACTTCTCGATCAAAAATTGCTGCTGCGGTCTGGATCATCGCCAGCTCTAACTCTTCTTTGTCTTTGAAGTGGGCATAGAGACCGCTCTTGCTCATCCCTACCTCAGCCGCTAAATCTCCTAACGACAAACCACTCAATCCCTTAATAGTAGCCAGCTTCGTTGCAGTGAGCAGAATTGTTTCTCGACTGGTCTGGCCTTTGGAGCGGCGTGAACCTTTTTCTGCCGACTGGTTTTTTGATAACGAAATGCTACTCATAGATTGACAATAGCACGAACAGTCGTAATAATCGAGACACAGAAAAGCACGAACGGTCGTTTTTATTTATATCCTTTACACGTACATTTCTGGAGAAAATCTATGCCGTTATTAAATGTCAAGCTCATTGAAGGGGTGTTCACACCCTCACAAAAACAAGAGATGATCCAAAAGCTCACAGATACGATGGTCGAAATCGAAGGTGAGAATATGCGCTCCGTGACCTGGGTCGTCATTGAAGAGGTCAAAAATGGTGAATGGGGCATTGGTGGAAAGGGCATCACGGTGAGTGATGTTAAAGCCCTTGCAGAGAAGAAAGTAACAGTCTGATCCGTATTCCTATTCCGTATTGCAACGAATCCAGTTCAAGTTATACCAATTCTTCAAATTCCAGCTACAGATAAAGCCTTAAGGATAGAGGCTCTCCCTGTTAGGGAAGCGATGACTGCTTGTGTCATCGCTTGGAGTCTCTGGGTGATGAATACTTTCAACTGATCCAGGTTTTTGGGGA
>DATNQK010000149.1:0-2844 GCA_036704065.1 Stenomitos sp. | reverse complement strand
GACCCCTACACCACCTTGACACGGCTCATGCAGGTGCGAGTCCGTGCGAGTGGCCCCCTTAACGAAAGTGCTGGTAGCGCCCCTGTTGAACCCAACATCGCAGACGGTCGATATGTGGATATGAATGCGTTCTTAGACGCTGCCCCTGTCGAAACAATGACTCCCCCCAGTTCTCCAACGTCCATGAAAGGATCGACCTCTATAGGGTTGTGGTAGGTTACGGTCTACTCCAGCCAGTGGGCCTCATCTAGAGATGAGGGATGAGCCTCTTTCCTCACAGGGTGCTGCTTTAGCCCAATTCATGATTCGCCACACTTTCTATGTCTTGCGCCTGAGAGAACATTGCGCCTGACTGAAAGTGCACAGTTTGTAGCATCATCGCGGTTTGAATCGCTGCACTGCTGCAAATATTGTCCAAGATTTTTAACTCTCACTGTAAAGATAACGGTCTCCATGAGGTAAGTTATGAAACCCCCAGTTCTTGCATCTGTTGCGGCATTGGCCCTGCTGACCAGTACAGCCCTTGGCTCGGCGATCGCCCCTGCCTCTGCTGAAACCAATAGCGTCAAGTTTGGCTGTGGCACGAGCCAAGGTCATCCAGCCACAGTCGTCAGTACTTCAAGAGGCAATCTGCCGCTCATTCGTTGGGTATCGGGCGTGTTTGGCGAAGAATATCCCCCTGAATATCGCTGTAAGGTCGTCTCGCCAAAGTTTCAGAAATATTACAATGATGGCCAACTCAACTATCTAACAGTTGGATATGCCAATAAGCAGCCCATTGTATGTGTTGCTGCAACCAAAGGTGGCCCTTGCACTGGGGTTTTATTTACCCTGAAAGCAAATGCCGATCCTTGGGATACATTAAACCGACTGATGAATGTGAGAGTGCAGGCCGGCGGCCCGCTCAATGAAAGCTCTGCTGGATCAAGTGGCTCAGACAATCAGTACATCGACATCAATGCTTACCTGAATAATGCACCCGTCGATGCATCTGCATCCATCAATGCAGAGCCAGGAGACACCCTGCAACCTGCGGCAACACCACAACCTTCTAATGGCATGTGGTAAAGCCACTTCAAGGCTGCCAAGAAGCGTTTATTAATAAACAAAAAAAGACTCTCGAAGCTGACGGTTTCGAGAGTCTTGCGATTTTAGAAGTGTAAAAAAATTGCCGCGGGGGTGTTCGTGAAAGCGAGTTCTTTCTAGCCTTTACGGGAGTAGTATTCCACCACCAACAGTTCGTTAATTTCGAGTGCAACCCACTCGCGCTCTACCGTGCCATTGACCTTGGCTGTGAGCTTATTTTTGTCCAACTCTAAGTGAGAAGGAACATTGGCCAAACCTGGAAACTGTAGGTTATTTTCGACCATCTTACGAGAATGATCGCGCGTTCTTACCCCAATTTCTTCGCCAGGACGGCACTGATAGCTAGGGATAGAGACCACTGAACCATTAATCGTAATGTGACCATGATTCACCAACTGACGGGCAGCGGGAATGGTCGGTGCCATCCCTAAGCGAAAGATGGTGTTGTCTAAGCGCATCTCCAACATCTGGAGCAGAGCTGTTCCGGTGGAACCACCAGCCCGACGGGCTTTGCGCACGTAGCGCAACAATTGGCGCTCCGACAAACCATAATTAAAGCGAAGTTTTTGTTTTTCCTCCAATCGGACGGCATACTCAGAGCGCTTCTTACGCGCTTGACCATGCTGCCCTGGTGGATAAGCCCGCTTAGCGGATTTACGAGTCAAACCCGGTAATTCTCCCAGGCGACGCACTACTCTAAGGCGAGCGCCCCGATATCGCGACATATCACTTCCTCTGCAAAAGTCATCAAGTTACAGACTCACCATTATAAATTTGTTTGCCACTTTAGTTCAATAGTTCAAGCCTTATGAATATTGTTTGTGCGTTCACCCTTTTCATAAATTCAGGGTTCAGTAAAGAGTCATAAACATCGATAGCACAGCAAATTTCGCCGTTTAGGATAAATAACGTGGGGTCATAAAGGACAAAACTTGTATGCAACACCGTCAAAAGCGCTATCAGACCCAGGTACTCCCTCGCCGCCCACGTTTCTTACAGGCTGGAGTACAAATCGCAATGCTATGGATGGGGTTAGGGGGTGGCTCAGTTGGCTTGGCTGCTGTACCCACTGGCTTCCAAGATAAGGTGGTGGCAACGGGCTTAAATAACCCTACAGCTATGGCGATCGCCCCTGATGGTCGTGTATTTATTACCGAACAAGCAGGCAAGTTGCGAGTGGTTAAGCGCGATCGCCTCTTGGCCCAACCGTTTATGAATATTTCTGCTGCTGTAGACCCCAGTGGAGAACGCGGACTCTTAGGCATCGCCTTCGACCCAGATTTTGTCTCTAACCAATGGATTTATGTTTACTACACCAGTAAAACGCCTCAAATTCATAACCGTGTCAGTCGTTTCACCGCCAATGGGGATGTGGTTGTCCCCGGCAGCGAAAAAATTCTCCTGGACATTCAGCCTCTGACTGGTGCCACAAATCATAATGGTGGCGCACTTCACTTTGGCAAAGACGGCACCCTGTTCATTGCTGTCGGCGAAAATGCCACCCCAGAAAATGCCCAAACACTCAAAAATCTTAAGGGAAAACTGTTACGCATCAATAAAGATGGCACTATTCCCACCACCAACCCCTTCTTTACCGAGACGAGTGGCAAAAACCGAGCCATTTGGGCCTTAGGACTGCGTAACCCCTTTACCTTTGCAGTACAGCCTGGCACAGGTCGAATTCACATTAACGATGTGGGCCAAGGCACTTGGGAAGAAATTAACGCTGGCGTCAAAGGGGCAAACTATGGCTGGCCC
>DATNQK010000148.1:0-2103 GCA_036704065.1 Stenomitos sp. | reverse complement strand
GCATCACCAAAAGCGGACAAGATCCCGAGGTCATGAAAATACTGCAATCGCAGCCTCATCACTCAATTCTTCAATGTCGATGGAAGTCACGGTCGCCGCTAAGTTCTGCTTCCGAGTTGTCATCAGAACTTTGAAACGCGCATTAGAAGGAGGTAGATAATCAATGATCGCACTGTATTCCACCACATCATCAATAACAATGAGGGCATTACCCTCTGGCCATCGCTGCCAGATAAACTTGACTTGCTCGTCTGCCTCAATGTCGTCAGGAATGGTCAACCCCAGATTTACCCGTGCAAAGCTGACGATCTGGGTTGCAATTTCCTCGCCACGCGATCGCAGCCAACAGACACCTCCTGGATAACGTTCTTGCCGATACGCTCTGATTGCATATTGCAAGGCTAGTTCAGTCTTGCCAATGCCACCCATCCCTTTGAGTGCAGTAATCGCAATGCGATCGCAGTTCTGGAGTTGGCGATCTAGTTCCGCAAGTTTGTCCTCGCGACCGATGAATGCGATCGCACCGCTGAGGGGAAGGTTGTTAGGGATTGATCCCTTTGGCACTGGTCGCTCATGATCCTCATCATTGGTGCCAAGCTGATGTGGACTGCCTACTTTTTTGAAAGGGAATCTACGGCCCTCCTGATTCCCTGCACCACATCCAGAAAGGCACTATCGCGATCGCTCCATGTCGTGATGGGTTTGGCCTCTTTCGGTAAAGCTTGGAGTTTACTGAAAGGCGAATCTTTCCAGTCACAGGGACGTAAAATTACCGGAATTACCCGAGCTGTGCCCTCATCGTGTCGGGTGATCGCTCTCTGCATTTCGATGTCATAGCAATAATCTGAGGCCATGAAGTCCGGACTGATCAGAAGCAGAATAATCTGAGCGGACTCCAACTGCTGCTTGATATGGGTTTCCCATTCTTGGCCCCCTTCAATAGCACGATCAGTCCAGGCGGTAATTTTCTTCTGACGTTTGAGATTCGCGAGTTGAGTCTCTAATGCGACCCGAAGTTCATCATCCTTGTGAGAGTAGGAAATAAACACGTTGAGTGGATCTTCTACAGGCGGTTCAGGCAATATTGAAGGAACAGATGGATCTGAGGGGCTAGAATCCTTTACAGGTTGAGCCTCCTTTGGCCTTTGGATTAAAACAGGTATCAAATGTTCGTCGATTCCCTCCAACCGGATTGCCGCACACCCTAGTTTGAAAGCGAATTCCACATCTCGACCCGCCCCCAACGCATCGTAAAACCCCACTGCAAACGCGATCGCAGCTTTATCTCCAATCGCTTCGTTCATGCCGATGACGTAGGGGATATGTTGGGCGATCGCTTTGGCTTGCACGTCCGTATAGCAGCCGTTGAGCACCACACACCGTAGTTGATCCGCAAACAGACTGAACAGGTCTGCTAGAGCTTCTCCCCTGACTAACTGGGTATTGCCGCTTTCATCCTCAAAGGCTATGCCCTTGTCCCCTCCACCGTGACCTGAGAAATGAATGATTTGGGGATTGAGATCCAGCATGGCTCGCTGAATATCGTGGGGACGGACAGCCATGCGCTGCTCAAGCTGAAACTGGTCTCGATGTTGAGCACGCCTCAATCCTTCGCCAACATCCCGAAGTTCTTGATCCAGTCGCAGGGGATGCGTGTTTTTAGGATTGGCAGCAAGGAACAGAATTGTTTGGTTGGGCATAGCTTAAATGAGACTGCAAATATGAACTCAACGCTTGAGAAACGGTTTGACGCCAGTTATTGAGAAAAGTCTAGTCCCTCTAACCGCAGAAAATAGAGTTGGCCACCGGAATCTCCGGCAACAACCGTTCGTCCGTCGGGGGCGATCGCGCAGCATCGAAATGAACCCTCACCAGTAAAGCTCATGGCAACCCTTCCCGTCGCTAATTTCCAGACCTTGAGGGTATTGTCCCAAGAAGCAGAGACGACGAACAGTCCATCGGGGCTCACCGTCACGCCAGTGACAGAGTCTGTATGCCCGCTGAGTGTGCGCAGCACGTTGCCCGTCGCCAAATCCCAGACCTTGAGGGTATTGTCCGCTGAAGCAGAGACGACGAACAGTCCATCGGGGCTCACCGTCATGC
>DATNQK010000147.1:0-2570 GCA_036704065.1 Stenomitos sp. | reverse complement strand
ATGCGGCGGGTGGCCAATCAGTTCAACCGCACTCGGGGTAAAGACTGCATCCACACCCAACTCACGACACAACACCAAGTCTTGTTCTAGGGTGCGTGGGTACTGCTGAAAGTCCTCGTTTGGCCCAAACTGCAACGGATTAACAAAGATGCTCACAATCACAGTCGTGTTTTCTTGCCGTGCCCGTTGAATTAAACTGGCATGGCCCGCATGGAGTGCGCCCATCGTTGGCACCAACCCCAGGGACGGAGCCACCCCATCGGTTTCTACTGTCTTCACAGGAGCCTGTTGGCGTTGGGTAAACCGACGAAGGCCTGCAATGGACTTAAGAACCAGGAAAGGGGCTGACATAAAAGGTTAATACGCTGCGTTAAAGCTGGACTGAGAAATCAACAGGGTCAATGCAATTCATGCTACGTTCACCCTGAAGTCTAGAGCAGAGCGTTGATGCGATGCAATCTCAGGGAGTCTGGGCAAGCTAGCCTCGACGCTTCAGACTTCTCTTATAATCTGGATCTGTGCTGGTTCAACTTGCCTTAGTGCATGTCGTTCTTGTCTCCCTCTTTGTTACTTATTTAGTCATTAAAAATGTCTTCCGTTCCTGATCCCTCTCAACCCCAAGGCCAATCTACCCTCGACGAAATCCGTGCCGCACGTTTAGACAAAGTGGATCAGCTACGGCAGTTGGGAATTGAACCCTACGCGTATCGCTGGGATTCAACACACTGTGCTCAAGCGCTACAAACCAAATTCCAAGATTTACCGAACGGCGAAGAAGCAGCCGAAGAAGTGGCGATCGCCGGACGCATTCTAGCGCGGCGGGTGTTTGGAAAATTGGCATTTTTCAACCTACAGGACGAGACAGGTACCATTCAGCTGTACCTGGAGAAGGCACGGATTCAGACGCACATGGAAGCCAGCGATCCCCAAGCCTTCGAACATCTCAAGCAACTGACTGATGTAGGGGACTGGATTGGCGTCAAGGGAACGCTCAAGCGAACCGACAAGGGCGAACTATCGGTCTATGTGCGCGAATACGCCATGCTGACCAAATCCTTGCAACCGCTACCAGACAAGTGGCATGGCCTCACAGACATTGCCAAACGCTACCGCCAGCGATATGTCGATCTGATCGTCAATCCTGCGGTTCGCGAAACCTTCCGCCGTCGGGCGTTGATTACAGCCGCGATCCGGCGCTACTGGGATGGGCAAGGCTTTATTGAAATTGAAACGCCTGTTTTACAAGGGGAAGCAGGGGGCGCAGATGCACGTCCGTTTGTGACCTATCACAACACCCTAGAAATGGATCTGTACCTGCGTATCGCCACGGAACTGCACCTCAAGCGGCTGATCGTAGGTGGGTTTAGCAAGGTATTCGAGCTAGGCCGCATCTTCCGCAATGAAGGGATTTCCACGCGTCATAACCCCGAATTCACCTCCATTGAGGTTTACCAAGCCTACGCTGACTACGAAGACATGATGGCACTGACAGAGGCCATTATTGTCGAAGCGGCGCAGTCCGTGCTGGGAACGCTGGAAATTGTCTACCAAGGGGAAGCGATTAACTTAACCCCCCCTTGGCGACGGGCAACGATGCATGAGTTAGTAGAGGCAGCAATCGGCGTTGACTTTGCAGCATTCACGTCCTTAGCAGACGCGCAAAAGGCTGCGGCCGCAGCTGGCATTGCAGGCGTTGAAGGATGCACCACCATTGGTCATGTGCTGAATACAGCCTTTGAGCAACGGGTAGAGGGCAACTTGGTACAGCCAACCTTTGTTTTGGATTACCCCGTTGAGATCTCTCCCCTTGCAAAACCCCACCGCACCAAACCAGAACTGGTAGAACGATTTGAACTCTTTATTGTTGGCAGAGAGACCGCCAATAGTTTTTCGGAGTTAACCGATCCCGTGGATCAACGACAGCGGATGGAAGCACAGGCCGCTCGCCGTGCAGCCGGAGATCTAGAAGCAGGCAACGTCGATGAAGATTTTCTGACTGCATTAGAGTACGGCATGCCCCCCACGGGTGGGTTAGGCATTGGAATTGATCGGTTAGTGATGCTACTGACCGATTCACCCAGTATTCGAGATGTCATTGCATTTCCTTTACTGAAACCTGATCCCACCGGAGATACCACTGACGCCTAGTTGGAAGGTCTGACTGAGCAAGTCTGGCTGAGTAATGACTGCCGACCCAGACTTGCTCAGCCGCAAAAAGGCAAGCCGAAAAATCTACAACTCCCTCAGTAGGAGCAGCGAATATTTGACATCACAAATTCAAATGGATTTTCTAGATAAAGTGATGTCTAGATTATCATCATCACGTGATATACGGCAGAGAAAAAACGTGATCGCGTCAAAATACAAGAAAATCGCATCTTATTGCCAAGGATCAACTTTCTATCTCCTATTCCAACCCTTCAATTCGATTTAAATATTTTGTTCGAATTTAGGGTTGCCCCCTGTGACATTCGGAAGAATAGACTATAATCGCGTGCATACGTCATCTGAACCATGATTGCCATCTACCCTGGTAGCTTTGATCCGGTCACACTTGGGCACCTCGATTT
>DATNQK010000146.1:0-10620 GCA_036704065.1 Stenomitos sp. | reverse complement strand
ATCGCCCCAGACCCTGTAGTGAAATCCGTCTTGCATCCCCATCCTCAGGAACAGGTGTTTCTACCTTCCACTGAGTCTGCTGGCTGTGCTGTGTGACGCCATGGACTGGGCCTGTGGCAAAAATGGACTGTCCTAACAAGGCATTCAGCAGGGACGACTTGCCGCGACTCACCATACCGAAGACCGCAATATGAACCACCTGCTCCTCTAGCTTTTGCAGCATGGTGCCAAGGTCTTCCAGTTCTGCTTCTAGGCCAGCACGTTCTGTATCTTTGAGATCCAAACGGTTGATTAAGGCACTCAGGGAAGCATGAGCCTGTTGGTAGTTCAGATCTGCTTGGATGGTATCAAAGGCGCTCAAGGCTTCATCCAAGTCTGCCTCTGAAAGTTCCGCTACAGGAGCAGTTGGATCAAACCCAGTCGCTGCTGGTGGTGTGATGATGATAGGTTCGTCGCCCTCTTGTTGCAGCCACTCATCCCATCCTGACCAATCGTCCGAGTCGTCGCGGCTTTGAGTCTCAAGCCCATGCGCTGCCATGACGTATCTAACCCTTTGTGTCTTCTATCGTCTAGGGTAGCGGTTTGGTTGCCCCTCTGACAGATTTCTGAGCGCTGTCCTAGATCTGTGGCAGTTGGCTGACTTCAAAATACTGATAAAACTGTTCGGTTACTTGCAAGGTATAGGAGCGACGATTGGACGAGCGTCGTTTTTGTACAAAGCCGCGCTCCACCAGTTCTGGAACGTGCTGGTAGGTGCTTGACCCACGCAGTTCCACCAAGTCGGTTTGGGTGATGGGTCCCTTGAGGGCGATCGCCGCCAAGGTACGCAACGCACCAATCCCTAAATCGGTGGGGATCAAAGATGCCACCAGAGGCTGGAACCTCTCCTTCAACTGCAAACTGTACCCAGCATCCGTTTCCACCACCTCAAGGGCACTGTCGCGTTGGGTATAGTCCTGCATCAGCTCAATCAGCGCTTCTTCAATCGCATCGCGCTCCTGACCCACGAGCTCAATCAGCCCATTCATCGGTACAGGCTGAGCCTTGACATACAGGATGGCTTCTAATCGTGCTGCCAAACGGGGTGTAGAGAACTCCATCTCGACCTCCGAGTGCTGCGAATCCATAGATTTACTCCTAGGCTAAGGTGCATCGCTATCAATAGGCTCAGAGATGCTATCAAAAGGCAATATGTTAGGATGAATAATTGGGCCTTAAAAACAATAGGGCCATTTTTGTGTAAAAGAACTCTTAAATATTGCCTTAAAGCAGTATGAGCTGTTGTTAACGTTGAGGTCAACATGGCGAAACGCCGCAATCTAAAGAAAGAAAAAGCATTACGGAACCAAGCCTACGCACGCAAATTCCGCAAACGTTCCAATTCAGGCCGCTACGGTCGTCGCTTCTACAATAACGACAACCGTGCTGAAGGCGGAGACGATCAAGATCAAGATAAGCAAGATATCGGCACAGGCGCAGCAGAGTAGCGCAAATAATCGCCATACCTCAAGGGGGTGTCTCTAACAGAGACATTCCCTTATTTGTGTATGCGTTGACCTTCTATAAATTGGCGTCAACTTCATCGGGAGACGCTTGCCAGTCGCCAGACTTGCCGCCTTGTTTCCGCACCAATCGAATTGATTCAATCGCAATGGTCTTCTCTAGGGCCTTCGCCATGTCGTAGAGCGTGAGCGCAGCCACAGAGACTGCCGTGAGTGCTTCCATTTCTACGCCCGTTTCGGCCTTCGTGCGGACTCGGGCTTCAATGGTATATCCCGGTAGGGTTGGGTTGGCTTGAATGCTTACTTTAACGCCCGTCAGGGGCAGCGGGTGGCATAAGGGGATTAAGGACGCGGTTTGTTTGGCTGCCATTGTTCCTGCAAGGCGAGCAGTGCCTAAAACATCGCCTTTGGGTGTATTCCCTTGTTCAATCGCCAGAAAGGTCTGCCGTTGCATTCGTACCTGGCCTTGGGCGATCGCCTCTCGTACCGTTGCCTCCTTGCCAGAGACATCCACCATATTGGCCTCCCCCGAAGCATCTAAATGAGATAGCTGAGGAATTTGCGAAGGATCTATTGTCATGAACGATGAATATGCTATAGTGTGAATTCTGGATGGGCTTGTAGCTCAGTGGACTAGAGCACGTGGCTACGGACCACGGTGTCGGGGGTTCGAATCCCTCCTAGCCCGTTTCCATCCTTTCCTCATCATACTGAGGAGAAAAACCAGGAGATTTTAATTCTGCTCGTTTTTCTCACAAGTGTACCTTGTAACCTGCCCTGGGTTATGAGGTGCATTTGCTGTTTCCTGTCAGCTACATTAAAAACACTGGCGAGTTTTTATAACGCAACCCTCTTGAACCCAACCAATACCGATTCAGTTTTGTCCTCTACACCCCATTCCCATGAGCATGGCGAACATGCGCATGTGCACAGCGAGGAATCTTTGCGGGGAATTGTTAATCGTCTTTCCCGCATCGAAGGTCATATCCGTGGCGTTAAAACGATGGTGCAAGAGAGTCGTTCTTGTCCTGATGTGTTAGTGCAGATTGCCGCAGTCCAGGGGGCGCTCCAGCGCGTTGCACGCATGATTTTAGATGAACACCTCACAGAATGTGTGGCAAGGGCAGCAAAGGCTGGCAATATTGAAGTTGAAATTGCCGAGCTTAAAACAGCCCTTGATCGCTTTTTAGATTAACGCTGTGTAAGCAGTACTGTTTGAGAGAACTGAGAATTTGAGTTGCTGAATTGAGCCAATTCAGCGGCTTTTAGGGTTGAGTTTGCGCGTATATAGGTGCTTCAAAAGGTTGCTGCACTGATGCAGAAATCCAAGGCGGAAGCACGGAAAGCCAGTTCCTGAAAGGTAAAGAAGCAAATCCAAACGGTAATGGTTGCATCGCCTCTTGCTCATAGTTGCGCGAAAATCGCTCTTGCCGTAAGAAAACAAACCGTGGCGATAAGGGAGGCAGTTTAGCTGCGTCGTTAAAGTCGGTATCGTAATCCCAATTTCGCCTGGGTGCAGAGTAAATATTGCAGTCGGGACCTACGCCACAGAAGGGGCCGTTAATGCGGCGGGCTTTACCAAGGCTGACCATAGACCCACGGTAGGTCAGCCTTGGGCCGCCATTCCATTTTTCATGCAGCCGGATGTAGTTATTTAAGCCGCCGCTGGATTTACCATCGCTCGGTTCGCCATTGACATTGCCCGTAATATCAACCCCTGCCAAGAATGCAGCGTTAATCGTGGTATCTGATGCAACGCGTTGATCTAATCCAGTCTTTTCCGTGCAATCGCTGGCATTGTAAGGACTGGTGTAGTCAGTGCAACTTCCCCGGTCGTTTAAAGGGGAATTATTAGAAAACGCGTTGAGGCTATCTGCTAAAACAGCAGCGGGCTTTTTATCAATGCTGTTGTAGTCGCCCCGAATATATACAGGTTGATCGGAAGCAATGGTCAATCCCTTGATAGCTGGATCGTCAGGGTTTAAGGAGGCTAACTTGGCTCCGTTATAGAAGCGAATGCCATAACTATTGGGGAGATCAGGGGAAGTTTTACTTGTATCGTTATTGGAATTTGGCCCCAGAACAGTGAAATGCCAAACCAATCCACCGTCACTTTCTTCATTAAGCTCTTTGCCGCCCATTAAATCCTTTGCACAAGACAAGACCCCTTGCATGTCTACATTCAGCATCCGGATCAGCCTGCCTTTCTGAGCCAATTCTGCCGCAGGAGATAAGGTCTTTTCTCGATAGTTATAGAAGGTTTTAGACGACCAAACAATGGCCTTTTGTACTGTTACTACTCCTGCTGCTGGATCGATATCCTGTTGACCCAGAGGTCTTGCTAAAGTGATTTCTTGCGTACCTGAATCTATTTCTGTAATGACGTTCTCATCAAAATCATCAATCTTTGGATTGGATCTAACAAGTTTGATTGCATCGCCAACTCCCAACCCATCTGTGCTGGCTACTTTGATTTTGTTGTTGCTTTTAGAAACAACCTCACTGTTGGTGACCGATGTACTGGTCGGTAAGCAGGTGCTGCTATTCAAACTATCGGTTGCATTTTGATCTATCGTTTGATCGGTCTTGACCACTTCTATAGACTCAGGTTCTTCTGAACCAGAATTTAAGCGCAGGGCAATCCGTAAATCGGCCTTGTTCCAGTACTCATAGGTATTGGATGCATCCGGTAATTTGGCATCTAAAAAAGAGGTGGAAGGAACTGTAAGTCGCTGAATCCCAGGACGAATTTGTCCGTTCCAGTTATTAACCAAGGTTCCTCCAACAGAAACATTGTTATAACTGGCGTCTGTAGTAATTTCTGATTTTGGAGAGTCGGGGCAGGGCATAACAACAGGGTTATCTGCGGATGCAGTCCCGTTGTCTAGTTTGGGGTCATGAATCCTGAGCGTGCCTGTATATCGACCGTAGCCAGGGTTGCAGGTTTCTCCGTTCGCCTTTTCCCCTCGGTACATTTTTCCGGCACTACTGATTTGTCCGTAGATTGTAACGTCATCGCCTGCATTTAAATACAGATTACTGTTGGTATGAATCGGCCCATGCAGCGTCATCGGTGCAGGCCGCGTGAGATCCATATCGTTTTGATAGAACGCGGCAAACTGGAACAGAGGCACGAGACGACTTTTGAAGCTCATTGTCAACATGACGGCAGGTTGCAGTTTCTGACCGATTGAACTTTGGCTGGCATAGGCGACTGAGACAACATCGTATCGATACTCTTGTGCGCTCAGACCTGCAAATTGCTCATTGGCTGGAACCAAAATAGTTTTGGGATTGCCAGGGGCTTCTGCAATATAGGTGGAAACCCGAATCCCTTTTAGTTTGTCGGCTAGGGATGCTGCATTTTCTCGATCAACAATCGCTTTAAACTGATTGTCGATCGCCTGACAACCAAAATCGCCAGACCCTGCATTAACTGGATTACCGCTGTTGTTGCGACAAGCAGACCAGTTAGCAGGAGAGGTGCCTGCGGGTCGGTTGTAGTCGATGAATTTGGCTCGAATGGCTTCAGCACGGAGGTTGAGTCCTGCTTCGGCTGCATAAAAGGCAGTTGAGTTTTCTTCGAGGGCTTTGTTGCTGGCTTTATCGACTTTGCTGGTCAAGCCACTGGTCAAGAACAAGCTCCCTAAGATCAGCAAGAGCCCCATGACGACCACCAGGATATAGCCTTGCTCTTGGGATGGAGACGTTTGTAACTGCGCCACACGTCTGAACCAAAAGTGAACTATCGCTGAGCGTTTCATAGGGATGTTTTAAGGGAGGGGACGAACGGAGGTCACGTTACGGGGGAACACAATCGATTGCAGGGTCAAAATAGGGTCTGAAAGTTGGCTGGCTTTACCATTGAGTCCTTTAAGTTCAATCTCAATGCCTGTAATGCTTTGCCAGTCTGAGGCGTAAACCTGATCCGCATTAAAGGCTGTATTCCAGGTATTGGTTCCAGTCCTGACTCGAAATTGCAAATCCTGCAATTGATTGGCAACCCTTTGTTGCAGTGGCTGGTTTGACGCATCGCGTTGATTGTTGATCCATAGGGTCAGAATCGAATCGTCTGGTCGGGGCGTGTTGGTGTCGGGAATCAACTGGTATGTTTTTTGCTCTAGAACGTAGAGCCTTGGCTGTGTGTCTTTTTGGGCCCTAGGTTCATAGCGATATTGCCAGGGACGGCCATCCGCTCGGGTAATACGCCAACAATCGAGGCTGAGGTTGCTGCTACAACTGGCTCGGCTTTCTCCTGAAATCAAAAAGAACTCGCCGCGCTGATTGACAGGTTTAGTATTTAAGGGATCGGGGTCGTAGATGTATGCCCATAAACATTCGTTGTTTGTACCGCCGACTTGCGTGCAGGTGGGTGGAGGACTCGCTTCGCAGCCTGGAATGCCATCCTGTTGGCACCGAAAGGTCTGCCAGCGATTCAGGTTGGGGACATCGGCTACGGTGGTGGCAGTAGAGGGGCAAGTGCTGACGGTATTGCCCCAGGCGGCAACTTCTACCGTATTGTTGCTTCCATCAATGGCTTGGCAAATGGTGAGCGCTTCGGTGAGCCGTTTCCGTTGCACGATTAAGGTATCGGGTTGTCCGGTTGGACTGCCGTCGAGAACGCTAATCACAGGCAGTTCAGATTGTTGCTCTAGACCTTCCCCTGCTTGCTTAATGTCGTCACCAATCAAGGTTAAGGCGGTTTCTAGGTTGTTATTGATGATGGTGCGATCGCGATCGCTTACTACTTCTCTCTGTTGAGTGGTGACTAACCCTAACAGTGCCACCAAAATAATGCAGGCTGCTAATGCACTCACTAGCAACTCAATCAGTGTAAAGCCAGTGTTGTGTTGAGCGGTTTTGGCCCCTAACCCAATCATGTGCCCAGTGCTCATTTAGTTTCTCAATTCCGTGTATACGGTTTCGAGCTGAAACACCGGGTCAGGATTGTTTCGGAGGTAGGTTCTGACCCGAATGCGTCGTGCATTGGGTGTACAGTCGCGACTGGGATTGCAGTAGGTAATCGCTACCCGATAGGTTTTTCCCTTATAAACCATGCTGCTGGTTGATTCTCCAGTGCCATCCGGTGCAGGGGGCAGCGTTTCAAATGTGCCTGAGGTGGGCAAGTTGCGAACATCGGCATGCCGTAGCTCATCCATGACACGCTGGGTCACGGCCAATGCACCTAAGCGGATGTCACTTCTGATTGTGGCGGCTCGATAGGTACCAAACAAGGGTAAAAAGGTACTCAGCATCGCAGCTAAGACAACCAGGGCAACGGCTGTTTCCACAAGGGTGAAGCCCCGAACCTTCGAAATTTTCAAGGTGCTAGTTGTCATAGACCTGAATTGCCCCTCCTGGAAAGATTTCAAGCTTTTTGACTGGGCCACCTGCCCCTTGTCGCCAGCGCAAGGTCCACTGCACATCTTTGTCGGCAAGCCCTCGACTGTTAATGCAAAGTTTCCAGTTCTGAGCGGGCTCGCTGGGGTTGGGGTCTAGGAGGGAGGGAGGAGTAACGCTGTTTACGGTTAAGCCAATCAGCTCTACCTTCGGTTTTGTAGTGATGTCTTCGTCGGTAAAGGTGGGGTCTTTGGTCCAAGTTGTATCGTTGCAGTTCTGCGCCCGCTCAACGATGAACTGGGTTTGCACTTTTTCAGGATCCCCTGGGTTCAACATAGTCCAGCGGATACGGTAGGCGGAACTTTGGGCGATCGCCTTAGCCCGAGCGAGGCGCAACTGCCCTGCCAATCGATTGATCCCTTCGTCTAAGGGATTATTGCCCATTTGTAATAGATTAGGGCCAGAAATTGCCGCCAAGACACCCACCAGGACAACAGTGAGGAGAACTTCCGGTAATGTTGTGCCTTGGATTAACCCTTCACCATCATTACGGCAACGCTGAACCCGAGTCCGGGTTTGCCCGCTTCGTCTTTTCATAAAGCAACAGGCCGATCTTGGTACAGTGGTTTAAGGCGCGATGCATTTCCCCCCTTGACCATCGCCCTTTTTGGACAAAAAAGACCCTGACAGTTCTGTCTTCGTTAAACGAACCTTTGCTTTGTCCCCTGCTAGCGCAGAGGTAAAAACATGGAAATTTAACGCATAACAGCAACAGCCATTAGACAGAGCAAGCCCTGCCAAGCAAGATTTTCATATTAACAGAGAAACGCTGAAAAGCAGCATCCCTGTTGCCTTACAAATAAAAAGTAGGGTGTTAAGACAGTCTCTTACGTTTAAGACTAGCGGGTCATTGTCCAAATGACCTCAGTAGTTTCACGGATGCTGTTTCATCGGTGGAGTGCTATGCAGTTATGAACGATTTCACGCTTTAATCATAGTGGAATTGTGATGCGCTGTGCCGCATTAGCAAAATTGAGTGACATCTTCGCCGCACTCGTCTGCAAGGAAGCAGAGGGCACGCCATCTCAGGGCAACGAATTCGTCAAAGAGGGGATTGAGCTTACACAGGGGAGGAATATGAAGAATGGTGCGCCCCCCGATCTTTAAGTCTCGCTCAAAGGGACATTGGGCAGGGATAAGCTGGCAAATCCGATGTGCTACCGCACTATCCTTAACCGACCAATGGTTGAGCCAATGGCGTAAAGGATAGAGTAAGTCAAACTTGGTTGTGCCAGGCTTGCCAGATTGATGCGTTAACCAACTGTTCATGCGCTAGGAGCACGAAGTGCTCACGGGATCTTTTATGAACAATTGTAATCATGGATTTACAAAAGTGCCATTCTAATATGTGTGAATTTGGTGATGAAATCCACCCTTTGTTGCAGAAATGACCCCCTAGGCATTCAAACGCTTAGGGGGTAAAGATTGCGGTTGTTTTTGTCGCCACGTCGTGGATTGGGTTAGGTTTCGAGGACTCCTGAGCCAACGGCCCCTCGCAGTGGCACTTCGGTTTCTAGGGTCGAAGGCGATGCTTTGCTAAAGACCAGTTGCTCGTCTTGCCAATCGACTTCAATGGTGTCGCCCTCGGCAAAGGTTTGTTCCAGCAGTTTGGTGGCAATGGGGTTTTCGATGGAGCGTTGGATGGCGCGTTTTAAGGGACGGGCACCATACACGGGGTCGTAGCCTGCATCCACAATGTGGTCGAGGGCGGCTGGAGAGAGCCGCAGATGTACCTTTTGTTCTGAGAGCAGGCGCTCTACACGCTGGAGCTGGATGGATACAATCTGACGTAGCTCTGCACGTCCCAGGGCGTGGAAGAGGATAATATCGTCAACACGGTTCAGGAATTCAGGGCGGAACTGCGATCGCAGGGCTGCCATCACCCGCTCTTCCATTTCGTTATATCGGCTATCATCCCCTGCCAAATCCAGAATATGGTCACTGCCGATATTGCTGGTCATGATGATCACAGTGTTGCAGAAGTCCACCACACGGCCTTGGGAATCTGTAACGCGGCCATCGTCTAGTACCTGGAGCAGGACATTGAAAATATCAGGATGTGCCTTTTCAACCTCATCAAACAAGATCACCGAGTACGGCTTCCGGCGAATGGCCTCAGAGAGCTGTCCTCCCTCGTCGTAGCCCACATAGCCAGGAGGTGCGCCAATCAGTCGAGAAATGGCGTGTTTCTCCATGTATTCCGACATGTCAATGCGCACGATCGCATCTTCTGCGTCGAACAATAACTCCGCTAAGGCACGGGCTAACTCGGTTTTGCCCACACCTGTCGGCCCTAAGAACAAGAACGAACCAATCGGTCGGCCCAAATCTTTCATGCCCGCTCGTGCCCGACGAATCGCTGCCGATACGGCTGCAACTGCTTCATCTTGACCGATGACGCGCTGATGCAGATAGGACTCTAGGGTTAATAGTTTTTGGCGTTCGGTTTCTAAGAGTCGTGTGACCGGAATGCCCACCCATTTGGCGACCACTTCGGCAATATCCGCTTCGGTGACTTGATCGCGCAGTAGGGTCGAGCCTTTCTCTTGTAATTCTTGCAGTTGCGTTTCTGCGACCTCAAGTTCGCGCTGTAGATTTTCGAGTCGGCCATACTTGAGCTGTGCAGCTTTGTTTAAGTTGTACTCGCGCTCTGCCTGATCGATTTGAATGCGCAGGTGTGCTTCTTCTTCCTTAAGGTGATTGATGCGATCAAGCACCTCTTTTTCGCTTGTCCATTGCGCTTCAAGAGATTCCTTTTTCGGATTAAGCTCTTTAATTTCTTGCAGAACTCGATTTAGTCTTTCTTGGGAGGGTTGAAATGCTGCACCAGTGCGAGTACGTGGGGCTTCTTGTTCTAGAGAGAGCTTTTCCATTTCGAGCTGCATGATCCGGCGCTCGATCGCCTCTAGCTCTCCAGGTTTAGAGGTGATTTCCATTTTTAGCTTGGCAGCGGCTTCGTCCACCAAGTCAATGGCTTTGTCGGGTAAGAAGCGATCAGGAATATATCGGTTGGACAATACTGCCGCAGCGACGAGGGCTGAGTCTGTAATTTTGACGTTGTGGTGGATCTCGTAGCGATCTTTGAGGCCACGCAAGATCGAAATGGTATCGTCTACGCTAGGCTGCGGAATTAAGACCTGCTGAAACCGTCGTTCGAGTGCAGCATCTTTCTCGATGTGTTTGCGGTATTCGTCTAGGGTGGTCGCGCCGATACAGCGAAGTTCGCCTCGCGCCAGCATCGGTTTTAGCAAGTTGCCTGCATCCATGTTGCCCTGGGTTGCACCCGCACCGACCACTGTGTGTAGCTCGTCAATAAACAAGACAATTTGGCCGTCGGACTCGATGACTTCGCGCAGAACCGACTTGAGGCGGTCTTCAAATTCACCTCGATATTTGGCCCCTGCAATTAAGCTGCCTAGGTCTAACGAGATAAGTTGCCGATTTTTGAGCGATTCTGGCACATCGCCTTTGACAATTCGCTGGGCGAGTCCTTCGGCGATCGCAGTTTTACCCACCCCTGGTTCCCCAATCAGCACAGGGTTATTTTTGGTGCGGCGTGATAGCACCTGAATGACGCGGCGCACTTCTTCGTCGCGGCCAATTACCGGATCCAGTTTCCCTTCTTCTGCCTGTGCAGTGAGGTCTCGACCGTACTTTTCCAACGCGTTGTAGCGCGACTCAGAATCTTGGTCTACGACTTTTTGCGTGCCGCGCATCT
>DATNQK010000145.1:0-10609 GCA_036704065.1 Stenomitos sp. | reverse complement strand
CTGCCAGTCTTGAATCATGGCTTGGGCGTCGGAGTAATGCTTACTGGACTTAGGTACCTTCTGCGCCAATTGGATGCCTTTTTTCAGATCCCCTGCTTCAACTTTTTGTCGCGCTAACACCAAAATGGCTTGAGACCAATGGTCTGCCAAGCGCTTGGATTGCTCGATTAGCGGATCGTTACTGGGAATTGATCCAGCTAGTGTCAATGCAGCAGACAAAGACGCTTCATCGCCTTTGCGTGCAGCTTGATCCGCACAGTAAAGCTGCCCAGCATCCGATAAGGTTGCCTTGAATAGCTTGCTACAGTTAGGGGTCGGCGGCAGTCCTGTAAGCCATTGAAATGCGATCGCCCCCGTCAAGGTTGAGGTTGCCAGCACAAGCAACCAAAACAAACCCTTTGGCCGCTCCTGGGGTAAACGCGACCATGCCCTCAAGAGCAGCGTTTTTAGCTTATTGTCTTGAGAGGGAGCCGATTCATTTTCATTAGATTCAATCGGCTCAGCAGGAGCCTCGGCTTCAGCCTCTAGAATCGGAGGAGTCTCAGGGGTTGAAGAGGGGTCTGGGGTTGACATTACTGCGATCTGAACGGGAACAAGACTGGCACCATTAAGGCTTGAACCAAAGGCTCTCGACCTAGAAAAAGGAGACTGCCAATTTGGTCTTATCTTAGGCCCTAAGGTCCTGAAGCACAAATGACAAATCTCATAAAAAAACAAGGCATGCTTTGCATTAATTATGCAGCACCCCTTGTTTTATCATCATGATTCTCAATTCGAGAATCACGGTTCAATTTCAAATTAAAGCAAAGACTATCACTAAGATGTCTATTACTCAACCCAATCGCTAGGATTAGCGTGCCTGAGCCGCAAGGTTCAGCACTGCCGAAAATCCATCTGGATCCATCACAGCCAACTGGGCCAACATCTTACGATTGAGCTGTACATCGGCCTTTTTAAGCAGACCAATCAATTGGCTATAGCTCATGCCATGCAGGCGAGCCGCAGCATTGATCCGCGCAATCCACAACCGACGAAAATCGCGCTTGCGTTTGCGGCGATCGCGATAAGCATTGCGGAGCGCCTTCATCACTTGCTGGTTCGCGGTACGAAACAGACGAGAGTGCGATCCTCGAAATCCTTTGGCAAGCTTCAGAACTTTTTTACGGCGCTTGCGAGCAACGTTGCCGCGTTTGACCCGGGTCATGTCTTGGTCCTTTTTTCCAAACTGGTATTAAACTTAGGCGTAGGGAAGCATCAGGCGAACGTTTTCGGCGTCTCGCTCATCTACCACAGCTTTATGAGACAGCCGATTCTTACGAGTCTGCGGCTTATGCTCAAGGATGTGATTTTTGTTGGCCTTACGACGCAAAAACTTGCCGCTACCGCTGCGTTGAAACCGCTTCGCTGCTGACTTTCGCGTTTTTAACTTAGGCATGGCTGTTTAGCTATTGGACACAATCACTGATTCTATTATAAAAAGTATCTAAAAAGCAAGATTTAAAGCGCTAGCTTGGTGTTGGCTGCTACGCCTCTTCCACACTACCCAATTGACGCTTTAGATCGGCAAGCGCAGACCAGCGTTGATCTAAAGTTTGGGAAGGCTGCGGTGGATTTGAGACCGCAATCCCCGAACAGTCCGAGCTACAAAGCTGTTGTTGAGGAAGCGACAAACACAGCTGCTGGTATAACCAATCTTCAGGGTCGAAAAAGCCATTGGGAGGCAGCGTCTCCCGCAGGGCGGGATCTGCTTCGTCATCAACAATCACGCCTGTGGCCACATCGTCAAGGGTGGCCTCCTGCAGCCAGATCAGCTCTTCCGCTTCGGTTTGCAGACGGTAATTATAATTCTGTAAACAGCGATCACAGGTCAACACCACAATCGTCTGTGCAGTGGCTTCTACCTGTAGATAATTGCCATGATGCACCACAGTCATCTGGCCTTGAACGGGCATCAACGCACCCAAATCAGGACAAGACATTTCCAGCGTCAGCACCTCCGTGCGCTCAGGCGCTCGAAACAACTGCGGCAAAAAAATTGGCTCCATGACCTTTGCCTCCGCTACGGCAGATTGATTGGGGCAGTCTTTACGGCTCAGAGCCCAGTTCAGTGTCAGCCGCTTCCTGTTTCGGTGCCACAACTAAATGACGCTGAGGCTCCTGACCGCGACTGTAGGTCTCCAAATCTTGAACCTCACTCAGCAACGTATGGATGAAGCGACGCTCTACAGGCGGGAGGGGCTGCATGGGCACTTCCGCTCCCGTACTGCGAACTTGGTCAGCGGCGGTTTCTGCCATCTGAATCAACTCTAAATAGCGTCGTTCGCGACATCCAGCCAGATCGACCGTGTAGGCCACTTGCTCAGCCGTATCTTTGCCAAGGTTAAGGGTGGCATTGACGAGGTATTGCAGCGCATCTAGCACCTCTCCCTTTGGCCCCGTCAAGGTACTGACCTGTGCCTCCGACAACGTGGACGGGTCTAGAACCAACCAGTGGCCACCTAAATTTTGGAGACGCTCCATTGTGCTCGGTCTTTCAGAACGAACAGTTGCCGATAGACCACAGTGGTCAAATAGCGTATGGAACCAATCTTGGGCCGCTTGGAGTTGCAAATCAGCCATAACTTATGAGTTAGAGGGTTTCTTTTTAGCAGGGCGATTGCGCTCGAAGGGGAGTGTCGACTGGTCACTGGTCCCTTTCTTATTGCGTTTTTCCTCTTCGTCCAGAATCTTTTGCAGATTCTCTGGGAGCGGCTCTCGGGACAGAATGAAGCTCTGCACCGTCTGGAAAACGTTTGCAATCAACATATAGAGCAAGACGCCACTCGGCAAGGGCACAAATAAGAACATGCCCGAGAAAATGACAGGCAGAAACTTATTGACCGCTTGTTGTTGCTGTTGGGCTGGCGAAGAGGCATCCGTTGGACCTTGACCCGAGAGCAATTGGTTGACATAGAGCGAAATGCCGAACCCTAGCACCAGGATTAGTACATCCCAACGAATCGCGCTGAAGTTAAACCCTGCGTCCCCACCAAAGGGCATATCGGGGTCAATAACGCCCACATCGCCTAGGGCTTTAATGAACAAAAAGCCCGTTTTAGAGGCAATGCCTGGAATCGTGCCTTGAATCGAGACATCACCAGGCTGCAAGGCATCAATATGACCTGCATTATCTACTGAAACCCGATCTTGGCCTTTGGTCACTGTCCAATGAGCCTGGAGATTAGGATTGTTAGACTGCGTTGTCAAATCAGCCAGTGGCTTACCCGATGTGGATTGAAAAACAAGATTAGCTTTGGAGCCAACGGCAAGTCGGTTGCCTTGGGGCACCATTGCCAGAACCGGATAGTGAACCCCATCCGCAACGTAAATGTTTTGAGGCTTTGTGGTCAGGGGCTGCACCTGAACTTGCGCCGCTTGATCTTGCGGAACAACTTGCAGGTCTACCGTGTAGTTAATGTCCGAAAAAGGTGATCCCCTCAAGGTGGCAAAGAGGGCGAACAAAATGGGCATCTGGATCAACAGCGGCAAGCAGCCTGCCAAAGGGTTGCCAAACTCTTGAATCAGCTTGGCTTGCTCCTCTTGCATCTTGGCTGGATCACTTTTATAGCGCTCTTGGATTTCTTTCTGGCGCTTTTGCATAATAGGTTGCGCCACTCGCATTCGCCGCATGTTGCGAATTTGCCCAGCATTCAGCGGATAGAGCGCAAATCGAACCACCAACGTCAACGCAACGATGGCTAAGCCATAGCTGGGGAAGATCCCGTAGAAAAAGTCCAGGATCGGCAGCATGACATTATTTGAAAGAAATCCAACCCCAAAATCCATCGCGATTAAATGTTGACCTCAGTATAGGAATAAGAATTGACCTACTTATTATGCTTTGTACCTTTGGCACAGCATGTTTGGCCAAGTTCGAACTATGCAGCAGCGGCCACTTTGGTGCCAATTCCTGCTTTGTCTTCAATATAAGCCGCAACGTCTCTAAATTTAGGAACGGCCTTAAGCTCTAGCTTATTGCCATCTTTGAGGGTAATGACCATGTCTCCCCACAGGCCAATGCCTCGGGAAACAGACACAACCTTGGCAACTTGAGAATAGACAACGTCAGAGCGATCGCGTCCCAACCAACCACCTGTTACGGTAATGCGGCGATTGGTAATCCGGTATCGCAACCAGAGGGCACGCACCACCGCGCCTGCAGTCAAAGGCAAACAGATGACCGTCAGCCCCAGTAGCAGGCCAAAAACTAATTCCCCAACATGGGGGCCACCCTCAAAATAAACTTCTTCCTTAATCCCCATGGAATATCCGTACCTGCCCCAATAACTGCTTTAATTGTTGCAGAAATTCCCAGTAACCGCACTCAAGGGCACTAGGATAAACAACAAAAACAAGATCCCAACCTGCGTCAAGATCTGGTAACAGTTGCCGTACTGCAGCCCGTACTTGTCGCTTAATCCGATTGCGTACTACTGCTCTCTTGCTAACTTTTTGGCTAATCGAAATTCCAATTCGCGAGGGAGCCAGTTGCTGAGAAGACTGAGGCGGTTGATAAGCCCTTAACCCTAATGCAGCTGCATTACATCGAATTCCGTTGCGATAAACGGAGTCGAAGTCTCGACGATTTTTAAGTCGATGATGCTGGGGCAACATTAAGATTCAGGTCTATTCTTTAACCTGCCCATAAGCCTAAACAGCTAAGCGATAGCGTCCCTTACGACGACGGGCTTTGATCACATTTTGACCATTCTTGGTGCGCATCCGGGCGCGGAAACCAGATGTTCTTTTTCGTTTACGGCAGGTGCCGCCTAGGGTTCTTTGCGTCATAGTATAGGTGCAGAATCTTTCAAAATAGGTCTTCGAAAAAAGACTCAGGTTTTCTAGTCTACAATCTTATCACTTGGCTCCGCTAGAGCCTGACTTAAATTTAGTAGGGGCAATGCTCAGCCAATTGCGACTGCTGCCAACACGGTTAACACTCAAACACCTGAAAGGAACCGTGCTAGGTGAGTTTGTCCTAAGGGGAAATGGCTAGCAAAGAGATCCCCTTAGCCAAACCTAAGCCGCAATACTGTAGAGCTAGCTTTGCTTTCTGGAGACAACTGAGGTCAATTGTGGAAAATTCCGTTGAAAGTCTGTGGAATCAAGTTCTTGAGCGTTTACAACTACAGTTGAGTAGACCAACGTTTGAAACTTGGATTAAAACAGCCAGCGCGGAGTCATTAGAGGACAATCGTTTGGTTATCCAAACGCCAAATCCATTTGCCCGCAACTGGTTGCAGAAATACTACATTAAGACGATTGCCGAAGTTGTCCAAGATATTTTGGGACATCCAATTGAAATTCAGATTGAAATTCAACAACAAGCTTCTGATGCTGGCAGCGGATTGTCAGAACCTGTGGCCGCTCCCGCGTTAAATTCACAACAAGTATCCAATGCTGCACTACAGCGATCGCGTGGCAGTGACCTGAACCCCAAATATGCGTTTTCACGGTACGTGGTTGGCCCCAACAACCGCATGGCCCATGCAGCCTGCTTAGCCGTGGCAGAATCACCAGGACGCGAGTTTAATCCCCTATTTTTATGCGGCGGGGTTGGGTTAGGCAAAACCCATCTGATGCAAGCCATTGGCCACTATCGCCTTGAAATTCAACCCAACTCCAAAATCTTTTATATTTCCACCGAGCAGTTTACCAACGACCTAATTGCAGCCATCCGCAAAGACGGGATGCAAAGTTTTCGAGAGCATTATCGGGCTGTGGATGTGATGTTGGTTGACGACATCCAGTTTATTGAGGGCAAAGAATACACCCAAGAAGAATTTTTCCATACGTTCAATACGCTGCATGAGGCCGGAAAGCAAGTGGTTTTAGCTTCAGATCGGCCCCCCAGCCAAATCCCACGCCTACAAGAACGCCTGTGCTCTCGCTTTTCGATGGGTCTAATTGCCGATATTCAACCGCCAGACTTAGAAACACGAATGGCGATTTTGCAAAAAAAGGCAGAGTACGAGAGTATTCGCTTACCTCGCGACGTGATTGAGTATATTGCCTCGACTTACACATCCAACATTCGGGAGTTGGAGGGGGCGCTCATTCGGGCTGTGGCCTACATTTCTATTTCGGGGCTGCCCATGACGGTTGACAATATTGCACCCGTTTTGACGCCCTCTACGACCAAGTTAACAGCATCGCCCCAAATGATTTTGGCAGCAGTAGCCGAAACCTTTGGCATCTCGATTGAAGACTTGAAAGGCAATTCTCGCCGTCGGGACATTAGTACGGCACGCCAAGTTGGCATGTACTTAATGCGGCAACACACAGGACTAAGCCTGCCAAAAATTGGCGAGGAGTTCGGCGGCAAAGACCATACGACGGTGCTTTATAGCTGTGATAAGGTCTCGGATTTACAAAAAACAGACCCTGGTCTGGCCCAAAATTTGCGCAAACTGCGTGATCGCCTCGCCAATCCGTCCAACTAGAATGAGAATGAGGCTTGCAGGGCACCTTGTACCGAAGGTGCGGTCCCCGAACCAGTAGGACTCGTCATGATGACCACGCTAGGCGCAAGGGTGATGTCCTTTTGCACCGGAAACTCATAGAAGGCTTCATAGTTGACCTGGGCAGCCGAGGACACATTACTGAGGCTAGACGCCCGTACTGCCAATACCGTGAGCACTGAACGCGGAATAATAAAGTCGCGGATGCCCACCCCTGCAGTCCACACCTGCAAATTTTGTGCATTGAGCAATTGCGACGAACCTTGAGCGGCTGCGCCAAAGGCAATGCTGTAGCGACCAAACAGCCCCACATTACCAAAGTTCGCTTCTGCATTGAGGCCAACCCATTTTTGCGATGCATCGTCAGCCTTTGCATAGTTGTAATGCAAACCCATCGCTACGCGATTTCGATCTTGCCGATCTAGGGCATAGGTATATTCCAAGGTTGTGGAAGCTTGAGAAACATCCTTACCTGCTGCTCCACCACAGGAACTGACAGCGCAAGAAGAGGATTGCGGCAACACTCGCTCTGAAAAACTAGCCCCTGAATTGACCGTGGAGATCGCACCGCGAAACCGCACCGATCCTTCTTCAACTTGCCACTGTACGGGATCCAGAGCACTCAATTTCAGGGGTGTAGGAGCCTTAGTCAATACGGGTTTAGCCGAGGATTTTACCCCCGGCGCAGCACTCAAGGTCAGCGTCTCGACCTGAGCTGCCGACGCACTATGGAAAATCCGTTCTTCCCCTCTACTGTGTAAGCGTTGGCTAGAGGTTGCATTCGAAGTCTGGCCACTGGGCCAAACAAGACCACCGCTTCTTCCTTGAAGTGCGGCGAGTTCCCCTCTAAACTCTAAGCTCAGAGTTTGCAGCGCCCTGCGTTCTTGAGGATCAAGGCCTTGATCGGGCAGATGCTCTAAACAGGCAGAGAGTAAGACAGCCGCCTCGTAACGATTCATTTGTTGGGAGGTCAGCTGCTGTACAGACAGTGGCGACGCACAATTGTAGCGATTAATCAGCTGTACTAAGGCTTGTACGGAATCGTGAGCACCGGTTTCTGGAACTGTAGCGGGTTCAGGCTGAGCCTGTGGAACAGTAGCAGTAGGCGGGATGGTCGGCGGTAAAGCAGACGCAGCAATGGGTAAAAGTAAGCTCGTACCTAGAATGAGAAGTGTTGTACCACCCGAAGTCAAACGTTTCACTTGTTCACTGCCCCACACCGCTAGAGCGAGAACTTGCATACTGCTTCAGCAAAGGCAGCACTGCATCACCCTCATCCCGTTTTCTACTGTTAGGGTTCCCACAGCATGTCTAAATTTGCCATCCTTTTGATAAAAATTAAAACCAAAAAAATGTACGGTTTTCTGAGGCAAATTTATAGGCTTTTAAGATGAAGTGTAGGCATTCCCTAACGTCAAGATTGAGAACGCTTAATTTTAGAAAGGCTCAAAGGGATTCAAGCAAAAAGGCTGAGTATATTTACCATGAATCCCTTAAGGAATAAAGCTTTAGGATTTGCGACCCGAGTAGGCAAGTAAGGTGCTTACACCAAAGGCAATACTAAACTCAGCAGCAACAATGATCCAAAACATTGCAGAGATTGAATCTTGAAACATAACATCAGGTTGAATGTAGTTCGTTTTTATCCTGACAAAATCAGCCCATGCTAACCTGCGTAAATTCACCCATCTTTTGCATCTGTAAATACAGCCATGTCTCGTAGTTTTATGGATGAGTGGAATGCACGAGAGCGGGGATCATTACTAGGGTGGGGTTAGGGTTTGCTTAAGGAACGCAGACACAACCAAGGACGTTGCACCTCAGCCACAATATCCCGCACAAACGGATCGGTGCGATCGCCAGAATTGCCCCGCAGCAATGCAATGGTTTTCTCAACTTGCTCGAACTGGGGCTGAAAATGCAGGGTCTCAGTCAGCCACAGCCGAAGAGCACGTCGTTGCAAGGCCAAGGCGCTCTGTTTTAAGGTTTGGCAATCTAAGGCTGTTAAAACACCTACAGGTAAATCGTGGTCTGGAATGCGGGCTTGGCGCAGCAATTCTTCTGCTTGAGCCTGGAGGTAGGCTGTTTCCGCTTGCAAGAGTTCTGCGGTGCCTGCCAGCACAAGCTCCACCTGAGGATTGTAGGTTTTCAACACGGGCAGGAGTTCTAAGCGAACCCGATTGCGGCGGTAGGTCTGATCTTGATTCATCATGTCTTGCCAAACAGGCAACCCATACTGGCTACAAAATTCACCCGTTTGTGAACGTGTAACCGCCAACAGAGGACGAACCAAGCGAACCGATGCGGATAAGGAACGCTGCCAGACTAAGGCTTGCAGACCATCCATGCCGCTACCACGAAGCAAGTTCAATAACAGTGTTTCTGCGCGATCGCTAGCCGTATGCGCAGTGATCACAGTAGTAAACCCATGCTGGTGGGCCAGTTGCGTTAACGTCTCGTAACGCCAATGGCGACCTTCTGCTTCCCCTTTCAGAACTTGCGGTGCCACGACAGCATAGTGCTCCAGTTCCCAAGTCTGCGCCAATTGGGCCACATGGGCGGCATTGAGGTGAGAATCTAAGGGCCAACCATGATCACAGTGGGCGATCGCCAACCGCCAGCCCCATTTGGGTTGAAGGTCGCGCAAGATTTGCAACAGACACAGGGAATCTTGACCTGCCGAAAAGGCCAACAGCACCGCATCTCCTTTAGAGAGGAGCTGGCGCTGTCGCAGGGTTTGATGCACGGTTGCATGTAATGGTGTCCAACCCATACGTTGATTACACGCGCAAGGAAGGAACCCAGGACTGGAGTAGGGTGCGCCCTGTCTCACCAACCGCAAAAATCTGGCGATCGCGGTCGAATAAGGCACATCCAACGGCCATCTGACGTTCGCTATGGGTATAGACATACTCGTGCGATCGCCGCTCAACCGCAGCCGCAATGGACTGATACACCTGAACGTCCCAAGGTTGGGAAGTGTGAGTATCAATCTGCCTCAGATAGGCGAGGGCATCTTCTGCCGTAGCGCTACGCAACACCTGTTGTAAATCAGACAGCGGGAGTCCCACCGCAACCCCATGCGCTGTCAAAATTTCCTGGCGACCATCGGCGACATGGTGATGGGTATGGAAAATCCCCCCTGCCAACTTGAGCAGCTTGCCATGATAGCCCAGCAACAACACAGCCTTAACGCCTTGCAGGCTGGCCTCCACTAGCATTGGGCCGATCCAATTGGCCGTTTTAACCAGACAAACCTCAGGGATGCCAAAACGACGGGCTAAATCTAGCCCATTCTCTCCAATACAAAACACGAGCTGATCAGCTTGGCTGGCTTGGGTGCGCAAATCAACCCGAAACTGTTCTAACTGCTGGGGCGCACTGAGGGGTTGGGAAATCCCTGAGGTGCCCAGCAAAGAGAGCCCGTCTACCACACCAAAGGCTGCATTAGACGTGCGCTGAGCCAGAGATCGCCCTTCCGGCAAAATAAGGGTCACTCGCACGCGATCGCCCGATTTAAGACGACGGAAGAGATTAGTCTGGATGAGTTGCCGCGCATAGGCATAAATCGCTGCATCCCCTTGGCCCTGTTGCTGGCGACCAATCCCTTCACCACCCACAATTTCAATGGCCTCTGCCTGGGCCTCTGTGACACGCTCTACCATCGCCCAGATAGGGGTATCTCGCGTCAAATCGAGATTGTCGCCTGGATCGCTGCGGGCGATCGCCAATGCTACCCCCAGCTTCAGACCACACACGCTTTCAATGTCTACAGTTGCCGTTTGTGCAGGATGAATTAAATCGAGGGAAACCGCTGTCAAGGATGTTTCCTCATCAAGCCAGTGCAATGCCGCAATAGCCGCAGCACAAGCAAAGACCGGCAAGGTATATCCAGCACGAGGCGCAGGATGAGATGCACTCATACAGAAATTGTGCAAAGCTCCAAAAACAACACGCGATGGCGCTAGCGGGGAGCCGACAACCTCCAGCTAACACGCCCAGAAGGAATTAGTTTATCCTGAAGGAACTTAGTCAACGCTTCAAGCTATGGCAATAACGCCGTTAAGATGTTGACGAATGCCAAGTTTGAGAGAATCCTTAAAGCTTAT
>DATNQK010000144.1:0-8455 GCA_036704065.1 Stenomitos sp. | reverse complement strand
TTTGGCAGAGCGATTTGGCATTCCTGTAACCACGACGCTCATGGGTAAAGGATCCTTTGATGAGCAGCACCAGTTGGCCCTGGGGATGTTGGGGATGCACGGGACGGCCTACGCCAATTTTGCCGTGACCGAATGCGATTTATTGATTGCTGTGGGTGCGCGCTTTGATGATCGCGTCACTGGCAAGCTCGATGAATTTGCATCTCGTGCGAAAGTTATCCATATTGACATTGACCCGGCAGAGGTGGGCAAGAATCGGGCGCCAGAAGTGCCTATCGTTGGCAGTGTGAAACCCGTTCTGCAAGAGCTATTGCGCCTTTCTCAAGACCTTGACCCCGCTCAAAAACCGGATACTCAAGAATGGTTAGAGCGCATCTACCGTTGGCGGCAAGACTATCCCCTTGTGGTGCCTCATCCGAGTGAAAAGCTCTCGCCCCAAGAGGTCATTGTGGCTTTGGCACAGCAAGCCCCTAATGCGTACTACACCACTGATGTGGGTCAGCACCAAATGTGGGCCGCTCAGTTTTTGCGTAATGCACCGCGCCGTTGGATTTCGAGTGCAGGGCTTGGCACAATGGGGTTTGGCATGCCTGCGGCGATGGGTGCAAAGGTGGCATTGCCCAATGAACAGGTGATTTGTATTAGCGGTGACGCCAGCTTCCAGATGAACTGTCAAGAACTGGGTACATTGGCTCAGTATGGCATCAACGTTAAAACCGTGATTGTCAATAACTTCTGGCAAGGCATGGTACGGCAGTGGCAACAAGCTTTTTACGGCGAACGCTACTCTAACTCCAACATGTCTAAAGGGATGCCTAACTTCGTGAAGCTAGCGGATGCCTTTGGCCTCAAGGGAATGATGATTGAGCATCGCGATCAGCTTCAGGATGCGATCGCCGAAATGTTGGCTCATGATGGCCCTGTGCTGCTGGATGCTCACGTCATTCGCGACGAAAACTGCTATCCCATGGTGGCACCTGGCAAGAGCAATGCTCAAATGATTGGTCTGCCAGACCGCACCCTGGATCGAGCGGCTGAATTGGTATACTGTAGCGGGTGCGGTACCAAGAATACCCTCCATAATCAGTTTTGTCCTGAGTGCGGTACAAAACTGTAAGCAAAACAAGACCATTGGTGGAGATGGGTTTCCGCCCTTTGGCTCCCGAACGATTAAGCCTAAGGCTGAAACACTGAGGACAATACATGGATGTGGCAGCGCAAGTACAGGCTTTAGTGGACGAAGCGCCAGAAGATCCATCTGTGCGTGAAGGGGTGCAAGTGGTGGCTTCAGTCCTTAGCGAAGTGGCGCAAGGCTTAGGTCATGCTCAATACTATGTGTTGCAGAATTTTCAGCAACAGTGGCAAGTGACCACCTTGCAACACCGCAGCCAAACCGATCTACAGAAAACCGTGATCTACGCCTATGGTTCCCTAGCGGATGCTACGCGTATGGGGCAGTCGGCTGAGTTAATGGCAGCGCCGATCAATGTTGTGCCACTCCTATTCCAATTTTTTTCGATTGCGGAAGTGGACAGCTTGATCTTTATTGATGCGCCCAACAATCCTAACCAGGTGCGAGAGCTAGAACGTGAGGATCTTCAAGTACTGGTAGAGTCTCGTCTGTCGCAGCATGTCCTGTCAAAGCAGGAAGCGTCAGGTGCAAATCGTACCGAAATTGCCTAGAACGAAGGACGTCAGACTGTGGCCCTCTCTCCTGCAGATATTGATCTAGCCGATTACATTGAACATACGTTGCTAGACCCGTTAGCAACGCCTGAGGCGATCGCCGCATTGTGTGAGCAAGCAGAGCGGTTTCGCTTTCCTGTAGTTTGTGTGTACCCCACCCATGTCAAACTTGCAGTCGAGTGCCTGTACCGCAAATCAGTCGGTGTGTGTACCGTAATTGGATTTCCAACGGGAGCCAGCACCCCTGCTGTCAAGCGCTATGAAGCTCATGAAGCCATTGAACACGGCGCTGTAGAGCTAGATGTAGTGCTCAATATCGGCTGGCTGAAACAGGGCAATCTGGATGCGGTACAAGCAGAAATTGCGGGTATCTGTGGCCTGTCGCGAACGCCTGTGAAGGTGATTATTGAAACTGCACTCCTAAGCGATGCCGAAAAGCGCTTGGCAGCAAGCCTTTGTATGGAAGCCGGGGCAGCCTTTGTTAAAACCAGTACTGGATGGTACGGCGGCGCAACCGTGAGCGATGTGCTGTTATTGCACGAAACAACGCGAGGACGAATTGGTATTAAAGCATCCGGCGGAATTCGTACTGCCACTCAGGCATTAGATTTGGTTATGGCTGGGGCTACTCGTCTTGGCACTTCTAAAGGAATTGAGTTAATTCTGATGCGAGAGCGATCCGATAGCCCTTGAACTCCTTACACTAAGAGAAGGGATGATGGCGATGGCAATTTCCCCTTGGGGCTGGAGCTAAGCAGACGCTGGCTCAGGCGTTCCCAACGACCCTGAAGTGAAAGGGGCGCTTCTGATGAATTTGCTTGCTTGGCATGAGTCAGACTTATAAAGCAACTGGCATTAATCTAAAAAGTATTCCCCTTGGGGAATCAGACCGGATCTTAACCATTTTGACCCGTGAACACGGCCTTATTCGGGTTGCTGCGCCAGGTGCGCGCAAACCTAAATCTAAGTTGGGTGGCCGAGGTGAGTTGTTTGTGGTGAATGATTTACTGCTGAGTAAGGGGCGATCGCTAGAGAGACTGGTGCAAGCGGAGCGTGTAGCCTCCTTTCCGGCCTTAAGTCGTGACCTTGCTAAGTTGACAGTGGCTCAATACTGGGCAGAAATGATTTTGCATCAAACCCTCGACCACGATCCGACCGATACCCTGTTTGAATGGTTTTGTGCGCAACTGTCTGTGCTGGCTGAGGCTTCGGGTGGTACGGTCATGTTGGTGCATCTGACCCGTGGAATCTTCAACTTGCTCCATCTCAGCGGCATTCTGCCCCAAGTGAATCGCTGTTGTTTAACGGGGCAGTTGGTTGATCCGCAATTGCTAGGGCATCGCAAAGTCATCTTTAGTCCGAAGGCCGGTGGTATTGTGTTGCCAACGGACCAAGTACCCGATAATGGGAGACGAGGCCACGATTGGAGCGCTCAAGCTGCATTTCCTAGACAGTTTGGTCCTCGTCCTGAGGGGGCTACAGCACTTGTATTATCCGCTCAAGAACTCAATCTGATGCAGCAGCTTGCTCGCAGCATTGCGCTACAGTCTGAATCGCCTTCTGAACTGCCTTCGCCAGACTTGTCACCGCTCCTCGATTCTGTGTCCGTATGGTTGAATATCGAGCGTGCGTTGCGCGCCTATGTTTCTTACCATATTGAGCGACCTATCCGTTCTGCGGAACTGTTGGATAGTTGTTTTTCTCAAACCCCACTTGCCGTTTCCCCTGTTACCTCATGACTCGTGCGCCTGATTCCTATCCCCATACAGAGCTGTCTGGCTCTCGCCCCCACACGAACGGGCACTCAGGCGGATTTGCCCATTCCACGGCAGATCATGCATCCATTCCAGGTTCTGTGGCGGTAGAGGTTGGAGCTACCCCGATTGAACAGCCTCTGAATTCTACGGATAGTCCTGTGCAGCGCGCCGGATTTCGGCAGGTTCTAAAAAACCGTAACTTTCTGTTTCTGTGGGCAGGGCAAGTTTTTTCGCAGCTTGCAGACAAGGTGTATTTGGTCTTAATGATTGCCCTGATTACGACTGAATTTCAGGCGGCAGGTCAAACGGTGAGCGGATGGGTCTCCTCGATTATGGTGGCCTTCACCATTCCGGCGGTGTTGTTTGGTTCTGTGGCAGGGGTATTGGTAGATCGATGGTCTAAGAAGTGGACCATGGTTTTAACCAACGTGCTACGTGGGGTGTTGGTTTTAATTCTGCCGCTGCTGTTGTTGTGGAGCACCCAATCTCACGGCTCATTTTTGCAGGTGCCCATTGGCTTTTGGATGATGTTAGGGGTTACGTTCTTGGTGTCTACCCTCACCCAATTTTTTGCACCTGCTGAACAAGCAACCATTCCGTTGATTGTGGAACGCAATGAGTTGCTCAGTGCCAATTCGCTCTATACCTTTACCATGATGCTGGCTGTCGTTGTGGGGTTTGCTGCGGGTGACCCGCTCTTGGGGTTGGCCAGTATGGTCTTTGCCCATGTGCCTGGTCTGGCCAATGTGGGTCAGGAGATTGTGGTGGGCGGCAGTTATGCGATCGCCGGATTGTTGTTGCTGTTCCTCTCAACCGGAGAATCCTCTCGTCCTCAAGTGAACGATTTGCATCAAGTGTGGGCTGACCTCCGCGAAGGGCTCCAGTTTATTCGAGCCCATCGACGTATTCGAGGCGCTTTAATTCAGCTAGTCATTTTATTTTCTATCTTTGCTGCGCTTGCCGTTCTGGTGGTGCGCATGGCCGAAATCTTACCTGAAATTTCGCCGTCTCAATTTGGTTTTCTGATGGCCGCAGGTGGAGTCGGTATGGCAGGCGGGATTGCCTTGCTCAATCGCATTGTCCATAAGGTGTCCTATCGTAAGCTCAGTCTGTATGGCTCCTTAGGCATGGGTGCAGCGTTTTTAGGATTGGCCTTTAATACCCATCACTTGTGGATGTCCCTCGCGCTACTGGGCGTCGTAGGCACCTGTGCTGCGCTTGTGGGCGTACCCATGCAGACCACCGTTCAGGAGCAAACTCCTGAGGCGCTGCGGGGCAAAGTCTTTGGGCTGCAAAATAATGCGGTTAATATTGCGCTCAGTCTGCCCTTAGCGTTAGCAGGCGTAGCCGAAACCATGTGGGGATTGCAGTGGGTTCTCATGGGACTAGCGTCGCTAGTTGTGACAGGAGGACTCTTAACCTGGTATATTTCCGGTACTGCTGAATCAACCACTGCTGAACCTTAAGACTTGAATGCACATTGCTTGGATTGGCAAAAAATCGCCCCCCTGCGGTAACGTAACCTACAGCCGCGAAGTTACCAATGCACTTCTGGATCGGGGGTATCGGGTTAGTTTTCTTCATTTCGCTCAAGAAGAAGAGGTTGAGTTCTCTGGCAATGACCGTGCGCCAACCTCTCTAACCCCTGAGCTACAGGATGTCCCGCTTCCTTTTATCTACAAGTCTCAGATTTATACGATTCCCAGTCTGCGCTCTAGTAAGGTCTTATCTCAGTCGCTACAAGAGCTCAAGCCCGATCTGGTTCATGCCTCATTAACCCTTTCCCCCTTGGATTTTGTATTGCCGGAAATCTGCGAGGAGCTAGGTGTGCCATTGGTGGCTACCTTTCACCCGCCTTTTAGCCACAAGCACCGCAACTTATCTTCAGGCACCCAGCAGTTCATGTACCAACTGTATGCGCCGTTTCTCGCTAACTACGATACGGTGATCATCTTCTCTGAAGCGCAGCGAGAACTGCTGCATCGCTTAGGGGTGCCGTTGGAACGACTGGTGGTGATCCCAAATGGGGTTGATGTTGAAAAATATTCGCCAGGGCCGTCGCTGTTCCGCCAAGAATTGCAGGCGGAGCGGGTTTTTGTCTATCAAGGGCGAATTGCCATTGAAAAAAATGTAGAGTCTCTGTTAAAAGCATGGCGCATGGCCTCCATGTCAGAGAGCTGCAAGTTGGTCTTGGTGGGTGATGGCACCCTGTTAAATCCGCTGATGACTGCCTACAGCACGGAGCAAAATATCTTGTGGCTGGGCAACATTTTAGACGAGCAACGGCGCATTGATATTCTACGGGGGGCAGATGTGTTTATCTTGCCTTCGTTTGTAGAAGGTCTTTCCCTTTCGTTGCTAGAGGCGATGGGCTGTGGCGTTGCCAGTTTGGCCACAGATGTGGGGGCAGATGGTGAGGTTTTGAGTGGTGGGGCTGGCATTGTGCTCAATCCGCAACGGGTACGGAGCGAACTACAAACGCTGTTGCCTTTATTTGTCGATCATCCAGAGATGGGTGTAAGCCTCGGTCAAAAAGCACGACAGCGCGTTGTGGAGCGCTATTCCCTAAAAGGAAATATTGACCAATTGGAGGCGTTCTACGCAACCTTACTCTCCAAGCCTAAAGCAGCGTTGACCCTTTAATCAGTTGGTGGATAGACAGCCAGGCACTCCAGTGCAGGTTTGTGGCATAAGGCAAGTTGTAACATCAAGGATGCTTCGATACTTTTAGGGCAGCTGTTGCCACGTTGAAACTTCGCGGAGGGCAGCAGGAATCTCTGCTTGATCGACTGGAAATTCAAGCTGTGTTTCGCTTAAGCCTAGATAGCCTGAGTTTTGGAACGACAGCAAAATGCGTTTGAGAGCCACCCAGACCTCTGCTTCATATTCCCAGTCGCCGTGACGAGGGGCATAGTCTGCGATCGCCTTCAAGGCCCAAAAGTAGCTATTGCGCACGACTGATCCGCCTTTTTTGAGCATCGGCAAATCTGCTTGATGCAGACTGATAATTGAACCCTCAAGTTTTGCTCTCACAAACGCTGTTCCTCAAATTTGCCCATAACCATAACCGTTTAGTTACATCAGTATCTAATGTAATGACATGAGGCAAGTTAATAGGATAGAAGTATAAATTAATTGCCATTATGATGAGCGTAGGAATCTATTGAGTCTGCAAAAAGGCATGAATATAGAGCTACCCTTCTGTTTCAGTGCTAAACTTGCAACCCCAATTGTCGAAAGTCTGTTGCCTTTGATTGAAAAAGACCCAGGCTGAATCGAGTCGCTGTAAAGACACCCTCTACGTCACGTTTTTATTCTGACTAGTAATAATTTATAGGGAAAGTAAGATGATTCTAAGCAAGCACAACCTCAATCGAGAGTCTGACTCCTCGACAAAGCCTTGGTGGAATCGCCCCTTGATTGGTCAGCGTAGTGCGATGCAGAGGGTTGCAGATGCCTTGCGTAAGAAACCTGTCCCCGAAGAGATGGTCAAGCTCTATAATGCCAGCCTGTCTCAGCTGCAATCTCTAACCCATCGCATTCATTCAATCGATAATGAAAAATTTGGCAATGAAGAGTTTTTAGCCTTTGCCAAAATTAAATTCTTATTGCTCAAGGGTGAGTGGGGATATCCAGGCTTTGAGCAAAGTATTGATCTGCTAAAAGCTGGTATACAGGCCCATAAATCATTTCTAGGGCTAGAAAAGGTTGAATTTAGTCATCAAGGTAGTCGCCTTGGAGAGATGTACGATTTTGTCTCTAGCCTATGTACCCAAAAGGTAGGGAACGAAGTGTTTTTGAGACAAGTTAAAGGGAAGTTTTCAGACATCTTGCCTCAAGTCAAAACACAAGAGGGACGTCAAGCCTTACAGCTTTACTTGAAACACTTAGAGAGTGTGGCCAAACATCGCCTGAGTCTTCATCTGCTCTATGCATTTCGGGAATACAAGATGAAGAACTACGCCATCTTTAAGGATGTTTCTGAGATTATTGGCGAATTGAAACGGAGCGACTTATTAAACCTGGAAAAATTAACTTCCAAGGTGATTCTTAATTTTGAAGTTTTTGAAAGTCTGGGTCAGGTTATTGGTATACCAGATAAAGAAAGAACACCCAAAACCTATGCTAAGGTTCTACAGTACGCAGCCTTAATGGACAAGCATCAATCAGCTTTTTTGCAGTTTAGTCAGATGGTAGATTTACTGCAAGATTGGAAAAAGATATTTGATCAAAATGTGGCATTGCAGCAAGAATATTCTCCGATTAAATATAAAGTTCCTAGAGAATTTAAACGTCCGATGCCAGGACTCAATATTTACCACAAATATAGTTCGTACTTTGATTAATGTCTTGTCCTACAACCCCAATGGGTGTGGAGGGAGATGCCTTGGATTGCGCCAAAGGTTTTCTGCCTCACAGCCAGCCAGATCGATGGCGTGACATCCGCCTCTGCTGCTTTAGCGCCACAGGCATTTTTGATTCTCTTCAAACGTTTGAGATATGAGGCCAGCCAGAAGAAGGATTGGTGCAGTGTTCTTAGGTGCTGCTCGATTAATGACTTGCCTAGGCGTGGGGAGGGGAGCCCAAAGGTGGTATTTCTGGATTGAGCGATGTGTGTGGCTGCTCCTCAACTTGAGTGATGGCCCTGCCTGCGAATGGTGGTTCACTGGCCCCTAGTGTGCGGCAAATTTCGGCAATTTCCTGGAGTGTTTCAGTGCCCCCTAACTTAAGAATGAAGGGCGCTAGGCGCGGTAGGCTTTCCACAAAATCTAGGGCATTGCCCTGGGAGAGTGCCTGTAGGATCCGCTGCCAGTCGTGGGAAGTGAGGGTTAAGACGTCAATTTGATGTAAAACAGTGCGCAGAACACGAGCTCGTTGAAATGCATCGGGTACAGTCAGGATGGTTTCTAGTAATTCCTGAGAAACAAAATCCGGGGGGCCGTTGCGAAAGGTTAAGGGTGCCTCAGTCGAGGGGACAAGGCTCCACTCCAAGGCGTAAGCCGTGAGCTGTT